>JAOTWT010000559.1 GCA_029862725.1 Acidobacteriota bacterium
TTCGCCTCCCGCAGCAAAATTGGCGCGTCCCTGACTGGAGCACACGGCCCGCCCACGAAACAAACGGACAGACAACGAGGCCGTCTTCAGAGATGCGCTCCAGTCAATACCTTTCGCTCAAAACGATCGCAACCAAACCAGGCTCACTTCCTCCAACTCCGTCGCTCCCCCGTTTCCCTTCTTCCAATTCCCGCTTTCAGTTTTCCATTCCCAAAATTCAGATCCGCGAAAATCCGGAGTCAACAAAGACGGAATCAATTCCAACGCATGAAATTCCAATCAACCACATCCATTCAAACCCTAAACTCTAAACCCAAAACTCTAAACCTGCCCCAATAAA
Source organism: Acidobacteriota bacterium (assembly GCA_029862725.1). Taxonomy (GTDB): domain Bacteria; phylum Acidobacteriota; class Blastocatellia; order Pyrinomonadales; family Pyrinomonadaceae; genus Aridibacter. The sequence continues at coordinate 341 of JAOTWT010000559.1, forward strand.
CCTGAAACCATCTTGCTTAATGATCCTTTTCGTTCGAACTTGTCGCTTAACAACAATAGTGGAAGAACAACTATCAATATTTCGAGAATTACTGCATTATGTAGGAACTCGTTTATTTTCAGGCACATTGGAGCATCCACCGTCTCCAACATTATGGCAGGCAGAACCCTGAACAAAAACTCTCACAGAAGAGCGTTCCTGAAACTGGATTTTTTCCCGCAAGACAACTCGCGATGAATTCGTCGGTCGTTGATACGTAGAACTATCAAGATTCTCCATCGATTGATTTGTCACAAACAATTCTCAGGCAGGATTGCGGTTTGCTTTCCCTGCTTTTTACTTTGAAACAGGAGACAAATAAAAATGAATATCAAACAAATTCTAATGGCGGTCCTATTGATCGCGCTGAGTGTCGTCGCGGCTACGGCAAAATGTACCGAAGCGCAAACAAAAGCTTTTGAAAAATGGGACCACGATTGGAGCAAGTACAGTGACGAAGGCAATAGGGCGGAATTAGAAAAGATCTATGCCGACGATTATCAAGACATCGGCGGGCTTCGCCTAGGTGCGGATGACAAGAAAACAATCATCGATAATGATGTAAAAAATGCCGGCTCGAATCCAAATGTCAAAACGTCATCCCACAACTATGTGATCGCCTGCGCTCCCAACACGGTCACGATCGTGCATCGCAACACCAACGTCACAACAACGGACGGCAAGGCGTCAACCAGCTGGTCAAGGACGACCCACGTTCTCGAAAAACGCGGCGCAAACTGGCAAGTCGTTACCAGTCTTTCGCGACCTGTGACTAGTGATGGCGAGAAAATTGGCATGACAATGCTTGATGAGGCGCAAGCTTACATGGGGCGTGATATGGATTGGTACAAAAACAATTACAAAGGCAATTATGTCGGCGTCAACAGCGAGGGTAATAAGTACAACAAAACCGAGTTACTCGCATATTTCGAGGATCGCTGGAAAGATAGCAAACGTAAGACTGAATCAATAGACATGTCGGATGTTTCCATTCGTGTCGATGGCGATATGGGGTATATCACCGGATTACGTGAGTGGAAAGGTGTAAATGACGGCGCTCCGGCTGACGGAAAAGTTCGCTTTACAAGAACACTCGTCAAGGATGACGGCAAATGGATGGTGATTGCGGGTACGGATCTAAGTATCAAGGCCGAATAGGCTGTTTATCGCGCAGGGCTTTTGTCCCATCTCGCGATACTAACCGAATCAAAAATCCAGGGCGGCCATCACGGCCGCTCTTTTTTTGTCCGCACATGCGCCCGTCCAAAAAAGAAGCCGCAAACCATCAGCCGTCCCTCGACCCATATCCCTCATTCCCTATTGGTTTATGGTCACTGGTCAATGGTAAATGAATAGACGAGCCGATTTCTCCAAGCCCGTGTAGTGGGCGACAGCAATCGCATCGAATTAATCCCGACTCGTGAAATACCCATTCACCCCGCCATCAAACAAACTTTGAACCTTGAACTTTAAACTACATGGCCGGCCGCGCCGTCAAGAGCGGCCACGGCTTCCGATCGACGCCAAGCACCGTCTCGATCAACACATTCGCCCCGCGCGCCATATCCTCCGGGCTCGTGTATTCCAATGGCGAATGGCTGATGCCGCCGCGGCTCGGGACGAAGATCATCCCGGTCAAAGCGATCTGCGCCATGTCCTGCGCATCGTGGCCGGCGCCGCTCGGCATATATTTGTATGAATAGCCCAGCTTGCGCACCGCGGCCTGGATCAACGACGTTATCGCGAGATCGGCAATGGCGGGTTCGGCGGCGACATCCACGTACTCAAACGTTATCTTCGTACCCGTCTCTTCCGCGATCCTGGCCGCGCGCTTTTCGATATCGCGAAAGACCTGCCAGATCTTTTCTTTTGAGAGGTCGCGGATCTCGAGGCTCAAGTTCGCAACACCCGGTATGACGTTCGGAGCACCCGGTTCGGCGCGGAAGCGTCCGACCGTGGCGACCTGTCTTCCGTCGTAGCTACG
>JAOTWT010000560.1 GCA_029862725.1 Acidobacteriota bacterium
TTTTGGCTCGAATGACGGCGCCGTATTTGCGCATGAAGAAAAATCCGAGGAAGAAGAAAGCGAATCCGCGGACAATGAAGAGTAAAGTCACAACCAATTAATTGGCGAAGACCGGCCGAAGCGCCGGTCTTTTTTCATGGTGTCGGACAATCTTACTTATTTCGGTTCAAAAGGTTATAATCTCAAACCAGATTAGATTCGAACGGAGATTAATTTGAAGAAGAGTACCGAGTGCAAAGCAAGCCTCCTGGAATTGACGGTGGAACGCGTCGCGACAGCTAACCTGCCGACTGAGATCGGTGATTTCAGGGTAGCGGGTTATCGCTCGTTGATCAGCGAAGAGGAATTCGTCGTCTTGTTCAAAGGAAAAATGGACCGCCGCCACCCGACGCTTGTTCGGATCCACTCGCAATGTCTCACCGGCGATGTCTTTGGTTCTGTAAAATGCGACTGTGGCCCCCAGCTCCAAATGGCGATGAAAAAAATCGAAACCGAAGGGAGGGGCGCAATCGTCTACCAGCAGCAGGAAGGACGGGGAATCGGGATCGTCAACAAAATTCGCGCCTACGCGTTGCAGGACGAAGGTGCCGATACGGTTGAAGCAAACGAAAAACTAGGTTTTGCCGCAGACGCCCGTGAATACAAGCAGTGTGCTCAAATTCTGTTCGATATGGGTTTGTGCGACGTGAGGGTGATGTCGAATAACCCCAAGAAAATTGCCGCTATCGAAGAAGCTGGGCTCAACGTTCTGGAACGGGTTTCGCTTGAAGTCGATGCCGAGGAGTCGGCAAGCCGGTATCTCAGAACAAAGAAAGAGAAAATGGGGCACTTGCTCGAATTCGAAGACTGAATTCATCCAGGAGGGCTTCTGGTGCAACGGCACTCGTTTTTGTCGTTTGGCAGGTGTAACACAAAGTTTCAAAGCTGACCTGGCACAACAAGACGCCGGGCGCGTGACCGGAGTTTTCCCGGTTGTAAGCCCAATCGCGCAGCATTTGGTTCGATTAGAAATACGGACGAAGCAGCCCTGACAGAGTCATTAAGACATAATTTATCCATTTTGAGTGTCTGGATATCGAGTCGCTATCGAAATATCATAGTTTTTACAATTAGAGTTTCGTATGACGAAATATCGAAAGCCGGCCAATGATCAATGCCAAATGATAAGAAAAAGGTTACGCTTTGCTGCAGCCACGGCTACGATATTCGTGCCTCCGGCGCTTTGTTGAAATCAAATAAGGCTGAGACTACAACGACAAGTAAGATGAAGGGTGCAAATGACTTCTTGCATTGAAATTACTGGTTATTAATTCTAATTCCCGATTTGCCCCATGCCTCGTTGTCTTGATTCATGCTTCTCCCAGGTAAGACTGGAAAGACAAGCCAATTGATCATTTTCTTTAAAAGTATGTTCGTTTATCCAAATTTGTGGATATTTTACGAACATATGTATTCAAATACCGAATTTTTCACCAACTACAGGTCTATATAGTCACCGATCATGCATTCTAATCGTTGCATTTAGGTGATTTATGCATTTTATCACCCGTTTCGGGTGCAATGGCTTCATAATTGCATCTTTAACTGAGCTATGTTGAAAACATAGTTTCCATTTCAACTAAAAATTTGAGAAATCGAAACTAAAACAAAGGATAAGCAACAAAAAAACTGCTTAGGAGTAAAAATATGTTAAACAATTTCAGATTTATTTCCGTGGCTTTGACCATAGTGCTCGCGTTTAGCGCGGTCGCATTTGGTCAGGGACGCACGGGAACAATTGAAGGAACTGTTTCCGATCAAACCGGGGCTGTAATTCCCGGCGCGACTGTTACGATTGAAAGTACCGGTACGACAACCGGCTTCAGTCGCACGGTCCAAACCGACGGAAATGGTTACTACATCGTGGAGGTTGCCCCGGGAACTTATAAGTTGACGGCGGCTAACACAGGATTTAAGTCCAGCACCAGATCCGTAAGCGTTTCAGTTGACAGAGCCTCAGGTGGCTCGTTCAGCCTGGAACCCGGAATCGAAACGACAATCGTTGACGTCTCTTCAGACTCGGCGGTCATAGTCGACCTTGGTGATACAAAAATCGATACGAACATTACGAAAGACGTAATCGAAGCACTTCCGAAAGGCACGACCTTTGGGTCGCTTCTCAAGATTGCTCCGAACGTACGCCCCGAAGCTCTCGGCGCCGGTTTCCAAATCGACGGTGCGAGTGGTGCGGAGAACGTATTCGTTATCGACGGTCAGGAAGTGACAAACTTCCGTACCGGTCAGTTGAACAGCAACAACAACCTTCCGTTTGAGCTTCTTCAGGAAGTTCAGATTAAGTCAACCGGTTTTGAAGCCGAGTACG
>JAOTWT010000561.1 GCA_029862725.1 Acidobacteriota bacterium
CTTTACGATGGCCTCAAAAATGCACATCGTCAGGTCGTTATAATCGACGAAATCGCCAACCTGCTCCCCATTGACCTTGCACCGAAAAGCGGGTCGTTCTTCATGCGCCTTATCGAGTACCTGGCGCGCCTCCGCCGCCCGGCCTTCCCGCAAATGCGTCCCCGCGACGAGGAGTCTCTCGACGTATTTTGGCGGAGGCATCAGACACTCCGGGATCATTCCTTCGTCAAAGACCCTGATCCGGTCGGCTTCACCCGCGAGATTTTGTTTGTAGATCTGCGCGCCGATCATCGCGTTCACGTCCTGAGTACCGATCACATCAAGCTGTTTTGCGGCTCTCTCCCAATCGCCTGAAAAACAAGAGAGTTCGAACAGGAATGTACGGGCAGGAACATCGGTCGGCTTTGACTTAACCGCTTCCAGAGCTAATTGGACCGCGCCCTCCAGATCTCCTGCATCGAGTCTTGCTTTGGCATCGTTTCTTGCGTTTGCTTCTTTCATTGTCGTTTCCTTTTAAATCAATTCTGCATCTTGTCAGGTGCCTTGACGCTTCTAAATATGCTCTTGTCAAACAGATCACCACCAGTCGGTTTAACGGTCGCCTGCACTTTTTTGCCGCCCAGCGTATAGGTCAGCAGATATTCGCCATTTGGTTGTTTTGCGGGTGCCCCGGAGTCAAAAAACTTGAACAGACCCCACGTGCCCTGCGCTCTGAGTTCCGCTGTTCCGGAATCCTGGTAATTCGAAACAGGAGCGGTTGAACTACCGCCCGGCGTAGCCCCGGTACCCGCAGACGGAGTCGGAATGGTGCCTGGCAGCGTTGTTCCCCCACCGGTAGACGAAAATCTCATCAATACGCCAGTGCTTGCACCGGTTGCGGCCGGGAATCTCAGTTTGTTCGAACCCGTCTGGTCGGACGTCACCGTCTGACCGTCGATCGTGATTTCAATCAGGGCGTCGGGGATAGGGATCAACCTGAAATCGTATTCGAAATTGGGCGTTGCGTTCTCGCCGAACAGCGTCCGCCTCAAAGTGAAAGCGTTGTTGAGATACGTGACGAATGCCGGCGAGAACTTCACAGCACTGGTTTCCTTGACACTCAGTTTCCCGTTTACTTCCTCGAAATATCTTTCGAGGCGTTCCTTGTAGAATTTAGATAATTCGCCGGTCTGCGGGTTAAGGTAAGCAGACAGTTTGATCAGATCTGCCTCGCCATCGGCAGTGAATGGATAACCGGTTTCGATCTCGCGGGCCTTGGGCAATATCCGTTGTGACCAGTCTTTTTCAAGTTGGTCAAGCGCGCCGGCGCCAAAATATGCGCGAACCGAAATGACCGGTTCATTGAGCAGTCCAGCGATTTCCTTGGCCCCCGGTGAATCGAATCCGCGCAGCATGTCCTTGACGTCATTTTCGACCCGCCTGATCAATCTGTATCTTTTCCCTTTTTCCTGAATAAGCTCGTTTGTGATCGCAGCCTTTTCGGACGCCGAAATGTTGCCAAGTTCTTCGTTCAGATCCTTGATCACAGTCCCGTATTTAGAAATCCCGGCGGCCTTGTCGTCACCATCTTCGCCGCTGCCGATAAACGCAAAAAGCGGGCGGAATTCGGTTTCCACTACATTTTGCTTTTCGGCGCCCGAATCGACCGATGCACCCGACCACCAGTCGCTGATCCAAGAAAGATCAAACCATCCTTTGGCTACTTGTTTTGTGCTGAAATCAGTATTTGCGGCAATCTCTTTGAGCAGCTCTTTCATTGGCGAATCGGTGTCGGAAAAAGCAGACAGTGCCTTTGAAAGATCGTCCTGGGAGTTGTATTTGAGGACCTGCGCCTCACGCACAAGTTTTCGCCAATGATCGGTGTAGTCGTTAAAATACTTCTCGCGGAGTTTGGCAAGATCATCGGAACTCGCTTCGGCTTCCTCGCTTTTCTTGCCCATCACCCAGTCGTCCTTGTTCATCTTCGTCGTCGCTTCGCTGAAAGCCTGAACCATGAATTCACGATAGCCCTTGATCGTGAACGCACCGGGGACCTGATGGGTGCCGGTAATTACGCCCTGACTGCGGCCCTGCAAAAGCGTATCTACGGTTACCGGCTGATGTTCCTTTGAGGCCTCGGCGATACTCAGTTTCAAATACCGGAGGTAAGGCGGAAACGCTTCGAGCTTGTTCCGCACTGCCTTTACGAGGGTTTTGTTTTCCGAAAGCCTTGGGAATCCGCTGCTGTCGCCTTCATAAGTTGATTCGCGATCTATTTGCTTGAAATAAAAACGCAGCTGCTCTTTTGCTTTTAATTCGTTGCCCGCCGGGAGCTTCGCTTCTTTTATCCAGATATCCTCGAGCGCTTCCGTGATGGCCGAG
>JAOTWT010000064.1 GCA_029862725.1 Acidobacteriota bacterium
TACATTCCTTACTGTTACTTCTCCGATTCGAATTGAATCCAAAAATCCGTAAACGATTTTGAACTTCCCCGAACCTCCGAGCGCTCTTGCGACACCGCCCCTCGCTACCGGCCGAACCTTAAACTTCTTTGCGGTTTCTTCCGAGATCACCGTGATACCGGAACCCGTATCGAGGACAAAATCAAGGACTTCGCCGTTTTTTTGAAATCGTACCGGGACGACGGGCCGGTTATTTACGATCCTCGTTTCGACGATCGTCGTAGATTCTCCGGCAAGTTGATAAATACCCGAACGATTTCCGAGAAAACTCAAAAACCTGATCAGGCCGCGGATCCGGTCACGGCGCTCCGTGTCGTTGTCGGGAGCAATCCTGAGAAATCTTTCGTATGCTTTCGCGGCTTCCTTATAACGTTCGCCGCGCGAGGAGACCTGCGCCAGCGCGTACTCAAAATCGGGTTCAAGGCGGTTGTAAAAAACGGCTTCCTGCAGGTTGAGTATGCTTTCGCGAACGCGATTTTGATGAAACTCGAGCATTCCCAAAGAGGCCCACGCGAGCGCTTCCCGTTTGTTGAGTGCTATCGCATTTGTCAAAAACAGGCGGGCTTCCGCAAAATCCCCGGTGGCCAGGTAAAGCGATCCGAGAATCGCAAACGCATAGGAATTCTCCGGATCTTCCTGGGCGACCTTAAGGGCGTGTTCGTAGGAATCCAGAAGCCGCCTTTGTTTGAAATAAACATAGGCGATGTCCACTTTGGCGGTGTGGTTCCCGGGATCCGTCGCCAGCACCCTCTTTATTGTTCTTTCGGATTCGCCAAAAAGGCCTTTTCTCAATTGCTTTCGAGCCAGTTTCAAAAGCTTCTTGTTCGACTGTTCCGTGGCCAGGTCTGGAGCCGCAAAGGCTTTTGCAACAGGCGTTTGAAGACTGAGCATGACCATCAGAAGCAGCGCAATAGCTACACCCCGAATTGCAAATCGATATCCCCATTCGAGATTCAATCTGATCTGCATTAGCTTCCTCCTTTATTAAACCCATGACGATGACAACAGCTACTTGAGTATTTCACCAGTCTTCATAGACCAGAGCAATAAGTCCATTTCGTCAAAGTCTATTTCTAGTTGGTCAGCAAAGTCTCTTAGCTTTTTCTCTACCCTTAGATACACGTCACGCGACTTTGGTGGCTTGGGATCGTCGATTATTCTCAATTCGGCGAGACAATTCAGCACATGCTTGTCGAGAATCGCGTAACCTTTAAAGCCGATGTTCCGCAAAAAATGGCTCGCTTCCTTGTATGCGAGGCCCTTGATCCGCTTCTCTTTGACCAGCCAGTCCCTGCGTTCAAAATGCCCGTAGCTGCCGAGTTCCCGCTTCAAACGCATATTGCAATGCTGCCGCAGAAACTGTCGCGAAGCGACTATATACCGGGCGCGCGCATTCGGGAAGCGGTGGACGCCGGTCAGGGCCCTCGAAAGCCGTTTGCTGCCGCCCGACAATAACAGCGGCCGGACGGCCTCCACGGATCGAAGTCCCATTTTTGCCGAGCACCCTCCGGTGAAAAAACAAAAGACCATTTCCTCCCATATCCGTAAGTCACTGCCGGCTTTCCAAATATCTTCAAATTCCCGGAGCCGATGCCTGATTTCAACGACCCGTTGAAGATGCGTCGTTCTTATGTTTTCCTTCGTAATCTCGGCGCTTTTCATTTGACCAAATGACTTCGAGTCCAAAACAATAGTATTTCCGCGTGAGAAGACTGTCAATATCAACGTTTTGCGTAGATTTCATGCCCAATCTCCGGCAGGTTTTTTCGAAACTGCTTCACTTTTAGTGATTTATCATGTATAAGGGTTTTGTATTGCTTCTATAAGCCTTGCTTAATAGAGCATCTTACCAACTCAAAATACCATCAGACAGATAGGGATAGGGTCCGTGAACTAGTGGGAAACGACGATGAGTGACTGTGGTATAATTTAACCAGCGTGCTGCGACGCTGATGTTCAACAGATACCCGCCTCGTCGGAAGACGCAGCAAAACAGTCGACAATATGAAGTTTAGAGATTTTAAATTTAATAGAGCATGGCGCAATTTTGCCGCTTTGGCGCTTGTATTCTTGATGTTCCACGCTTCGAGTGCCCAGTCGACCGCCAAGAAGCCGCTTTTTCAGGACATAAGAATCCCCAACGGTGCGCCGGATGCTACGCCGACGCCCGGTGTAAAACGAACCGGCAGTTCCTCTCCGATCAACGCCCCGGTGGTAAACAACGGGATGCGGACTTCGATTCCCGCCCTTTCAGAGCTTGAAATACCCGGGTATTCGGGGGTTCTTGTCGAAAGCCTCGACGGCAGAACAGTCCTCGACAGTTATTCGAGCAGCACTTTTAATCCTGCGTCTAATGTAAAGGTGGCAACAGCCTACGCCGTATTGAGGACGTTTGGAGTCAATTACCGGTTTCGTACCGACATCTGGACGGATGGCCAGATCGACCCGGTGACGGGCACCCTAAACGGGAATCTTTATGTCTCTGGCCGGGACCCGATATTCAATCTCGAACACGCCGTACGGCTTGCCCACGAATTGAATCAACTGGGCGTTAACAATATCGATGGCGATTTGATCGTCACCGATAACTTTGCAATGAACTACAGCCCTTCGTCAAAGAGATCGGGATACCTGTTGAACTCAACCCTCGACGGTACAAAGCGATCTTCGGCGGCAGCGAAAGCCTGGCAGAATTTTTTGCTTAATTCCGGGGAGTACAAAGGCCCGGTACCCTTCCCGAGCGTCTCGACATCCGGAGATGTCTATGTTGAAGGCCTCCCGACGAATGCTCGTCTTCTTTTCTCGCATGAGTCCGCGCCTCTCAGGGAAATCATGAAAGTAACCCTGAGCTACTCAAATAATTTCTTATCGGAAAGACTGGGCGACATGCTGGGCGGCGCATATGCTGTAGCACGCATTGTGCAGATGGACGCAAGAGTCCCGGCCGGACACTTTTCGCTTCAGACCTGCAGCGGTCTCGGTATAAACCGTGTAACTCCGCGGGCGCAAATGCGGCTCTTGAGAACATTCAGGTCATTTCTGGAGCGCAACAAAATGTCCTTCGCCGATGTGATGCCGGTGGCGGGCCTCGACGACGGAACGCTGCGAGGGCGTTTTAACGAGCTTTACAACCTGGGAAGCGTCGTTGGCAAGACCGGAACCCTGGGCCGAACAGACGGCGGTGTGAGCACTCTCAGCGGCCAGATCAAAACGCGGAACGGGACCTACCTGTTTGTGATTTTCAATCAAAAGGGCAGCGTCTACCGTTTCCGCAGTTTCCAGAATTCTTTTGTCCCGCTCGTTCAGGGATTGCTCGGCGGGGCTTCAAAAATCAATTACGTGCCGGTCTCGATGGATCGTCGCCTTGCAAAGACAAGGATAACTCATCCGCGTGGATCGCGAGGCCGCATGGACTAATAACATTTGCCTGAAACCATCTGATGGCGGAAGCGGATTTTGAATCGCTTCCGCCATTTATGTTTTGACGCTTGTTGATTTACAGTAAATGGTGCAGAATTTTGTCGCGGCCGAAACAATTCCGCGCTTGCGATGAAGGACATACCCGAACAGCCTGATCCGGAGTCCACCGGACAGGACACACCCAATAAAAACAGGAGCGTTGCCAAATCCGCCGGCATAGTTTCAATTGCCGTGTTGATTTCGCGAATGTTCGGGCTTATGCGCGAAATGGTTTTCGCGCGCTTGTTCGGAGCCGGATTCCTCCAGGACGCCTATGTCGTTGGATTTCGCATTCCGAATCTATTGCGCGATCTCTTCGCTGAGGGAGCCTTGTCGGTTGCTTTTGTAAAGGTCTTCACGGATTATCAGGTAAATATCAGCGAAAAAGAAGCGTGGCGCCTGGCGGCTCTTATTTTTAACTGCCTTGCCATTGTCCTGAGTGCGATAGTAGTCATTGGAATCGTGTTCGCGCCATATTACGTTCCCTACCTCGCTTACGGTTTCTCCCCGGAAAAAGCTCGACTCGCCGTTACTCTGACCCAGATCATGTTCCCCTTTATCCTCTTCGTCGCACTCGCCGCAGTCGCGATGGGCGTCTTGAACACCAAGGGAAATTTTGCAGTTCCGGCTTCGGCCTCGACCGCGTTCAATATCGTCTCGATTCTTTCGGGCCTCGGTTTTGCGTATTATCTGAGCGGCGGAGGTTGGAACAAGCCTCCCGATATATCGGCTATCCCGGAATTACCGGCGCAATGGGCGATCACGGGCATGGCCCTCGGCACTCTATTCGGAGGGTTGGCCCAACTGGGAATTCAGGTACCGTCGCTTTATAAAGTCGGTTTCCGTTTTAGACCTCTCGTTAGCTTTACGGATAATGGAGTGCGGCGCATTATGCGTTTGATGGGGCCCGCGATAATCGGTACTTCTGCTGTTCAGATAAAGGTCCTCGTGGACACTTTTATGGTCTCAGGAATCGAGGGCGGAAACTCCTGGCTCCCATATTCTTTCCGGCTGATGCAGTTTCCGATCGGGGTCTTCGGGGTCGCCATCGGAGTCGCCGCCCTGCCGACACTGGCAAGACTTGGTTCCCAGAATAATGTCGTCAAGTTCCGTTCGACACTCGCGGGTTCACTTGGTCTGGTATTCCTGATGACGATTCCTTCGGCATGCGGCCTGATCATTCTCGGGGAGCCGATCGTGAGGCTCATCTACCAGGGCGGTGCCTTTTCTGCCGCCGACACGAACATGACCGCCTGGGCGCTTGCCGGGTATTCGGTGGGTCTTGCCGCCTATGCCGCGATAAAGGTCCTGTCGCCGTCGTTTTACGCCCTCGAGGATGCCAAGACGCCGATGTATGTGAGCCTGGTTTCAGTAGGCTTCCACGTATTTTTCAGTTATACGCTCCTGACCGTTTTTTCGCGCATCGGAGTATCCGATAGCAATCCGAACGGATACGGTCATGTTGGTGTGGCGCTTGCGACATCGGTAGTCGCTACCCTGAATTTCCTCGCGTTGACGATCCTCATGCGACGGAAAATAAGAAGGATCGAGGCCAGAAAAATCATCTCCTCGTTCATAAGAATCGCCGTGTCGTCGGCATTGATGTCAGTTGTCTGCTGGGTCGCGTACCATTATTTGAACAGCCTGAACGAAACCAAAACCCTGGGCGTGAAATTCCTTGAGGCGTTCGGGCCGATTGCATTAGGGGGGCTAACGTTTCTAATCGCCGCGAGGCTTCTGCGCGTCACAGAACTGGATCAGTTCGTCAATATATTCAAGAAGAAGTTGCTGCGTTCCTAAGGGCTTTTGAGCAATTCCGAAAGTCCATTTTCGCTCAACACCGTAACCCCGAGCTCCCGCGCTTTCTTGAGTTTTGAGCCGGCCTTTTCGCCGGCGACCACGAAATCGGTATTCTTACTTACCGAAGAGGCTACGCGGCCGCCCCGGTCCTCGATTAAACGGCCTGCGTCGCTTCGCGTCATCGATTCGAGCTTCCCGGTCAGGACAAACGTCTTCCCGGCGAATGCCTGATCGAATGTTCCCGCGGAGGATCGCGGCGCCTCGAGACTGACACCGGACGCGCGCAAGCGCTCGATTAGCTGCCGGTTTTGCCCCGAGCGAAAAAAATCAAAAATACTTTGTGCGACCTTGGCGCCGATATCGGGTATTTGCTCCAATTCCTCGATCTCCGCGGTCATAAGGGCGTCGATCGAGCCAAAATGAGTGGTCAGGATCTTGGAGTAGCGTTCACCGATATGCCTTATGTCCATGCCAAAAAGCACCTTTTGCAGGCCCCTTTCTTTGCTCGCCTCAATTTGCCGGATGATGTTCCCCGCGCTCTTTTCAGCCATCCGGTCCAGGTCCGCGATCGTCTTCAGATCAAGCGAATACAAATCGGCGACATCCGAGACGAGGCCTCGTTCAACGAGCTGTTCGATTAGAATCTCTCCAAGTCCCTCAATATCCATCGCCTTTCGGTCGGCGAAATATGCGAGCCGGCCCTTTACCTTCGCGGGGCAGGACGGGTTTGTACAGCGAGTGACCACTTCTCCTTCGGGTCTCATCACCTCCCAATCACAAACCGGACAACGGGTCGGAAATTCATACGACCGCTCACTCCCATCCCTCTTCGATACGATAACCTTGAGCACCTGGGGGATTATTTCACCGGACTTTTCAATCAAGACGGTATCCCCGATCTTGACCCCGAGCCGCTCAATCTCATCCTGATTGTGAAGTGACGCACGCGAAACGGTCGTGCCCGCAAGGAGCACAGGTTCGAGTATTGCGACCGGCGTCAGGGCTCCTGTGCGCCCGACCTGTATCGAGATGTCCGCCAGGACTGTGGTCGCCTGCATGGCCGGATATTTATAGGCAATTGCCCAACGCGGGGCCTTCGATGTTGCACCAAACTCTTCCTGGAGCGAGGTTTGGTTGACCTTAACCACGACCCCGTCAATATCGTAATCAAACTCTTCCCGCCGGCTCTCTATCCTTTCGCAGAAATCGATTACCTTATCAAGATCCTTGCACAAGGCCCGGTTCGGGTTGACGTTAAACCCCGCCTTCTCAAGAAAAGCAAAGTTCTCCCAATGAGTTTCAAACGCTTTCTCATTCCCGGTCAGAAGGTCGTAGGGAAAAAAATCCAGACGTCTCGACGCGACCACCGCCGAATCCAGCATACGGATCGTACCGGATGCTGAATTGCGCGGGTTTGCGAAGGTCTTCCCGCCCTTTTCGGCGAGTTCCCGGTTGATCTCCTTAAAAACTGATCGCGCAATAAAGGCCTCTCCCCTAACCTCCAGTGGCCGCGAAAAAGCAGCCTTCAGCTTGAGAGGCACCGACCGGATCGTTTTTGCGTTTTGAGTAACCTCGTCGCCGCTGGTCCCGTCGCCGCGTGTCGCCGCTGTGACGAGTATTCCGCCCTCGTAATGAAGCGAGAGCGAAAGACCGTCGATCTTCAATTCGGCGACGTAATCGAAATCTCGGCCGTCGGCAAGTTTGAAGCAGCGCTCATCAAATTTCTTCAAATCCTCGATGTTGTAAGAGTTGTCGAGCGACATCATCGGGACCTTATGAAAAAACGTGGCGAAGCCATCGGCCTTGCCGCCAACCCTCTGCGTCGGGGAATCGGGCGTAACAAGATCCGGGTTCTCTTTCTCTATTTCGACAAGCCGCGCAAGAAGAGCGTCAAACTCGGAATCTGAGATTTCCGGATCGGATTCCTCGTAATAAAGACGATTGTGCCGTTCAATCTCGGCACGCAGGCTCTCGGCCTCCTTTTTTACATCGACGCTCATCGGGCACCCCCTTGATTCATAAATTCTGCGATCAGCCGATGAAAGTGATGTGTCCCGATCTCCTGTTTAACGGAGTACCGGCCGGGTTTGTAGAGTCTCGAGCCAATGCCTTTCTGGACCGATTCAACGATTCTCTGGTCTTCCGCCTCGACCCTCTCAAGATCGGATCCGGCACCGGTTTTACGCTTCGACGGATCGGTTTCGAGAGTTACATACCTGACCCTTGTACGTGTCGGGGAGAGAGGCTCGACAACATTTACGGAAAGCCCCCAGGGGTAAAAATTGAACATCAGATTTGGAAAGACAAAATAATAAAACGCCGCCTTTCCATCGAATTCCTGCCTTCGCCCGGAGTCCTTTTCAAGCTCAGCCGGAACCGCGGTCTGGAGACTTGAAAACCGGAATGTCCGTATATCGTAAGATGCGAAATCGAGCTCGCGGTTGAGCGATTTGTGGACATATGGAATATGAAATCCCTCAAGATAATTCTCGCAGTAAAGCGCCCAGTGCGCGTTCACCTCATAAACGGATGTCGATACGGCGGTATTGCTGTTTTCGAAATCGGCCAGGCGTCCCAGCGTCGGCCCGAAAAACTCTTCGAAACTCCCTGCCGGATCAAACGCAACGAACATCAAACCCGCAACTTCTCTTATTTCCAGGCCCGCCAGGTCATCTTCGGGACCGGGAAAATCGCGAACGCCCTCGAATTCCGGCATCGACAAAAATTTCCCGGAAAGATCGAATTTTCGGCCGTGATAGCCGCACCGAATCGAGGCTCCCCGACAGCTTTCTGAGACCAACAAGTTGCCGCGGTGGGTGCAGACATTCGAAAAGCAGCGAAGTTCACCGTCGTAAGTCACTATTAACGGTTCATCCAGAAAGCCCTCGAGCAGCGTCACGGGACGAATATTGTCCGCATCGCTCTTCAGACCTGCAAATTGCCACGTTCTCGAAAAAATATGATCCCTGGACGACTCGAAGTACACGTCATCCAGATAAAACGACGGCGAAAGACACCGCGCCACTGAAATATCCGAATTGATCTCAAACTGGGTCATGGGATCGGTGCTTACCGCTCGTAAAGTTTGTATTTCGGGTGACTTTCGTGCTTTCTGAAACCACGGCAGACGAGCCCATTAGCAAAACAGTCTTGGAATTCCCGGCGGATCCGTTCCTGCTCCGACGCCGCTGTGGCGCGGTCGCTCATCAATAATTCACCCCAATTTGCGGTTGTCTCGATATATTCGACCGGCTTGCGAAGCCGTTTCGGGGCCTTTCCCGCGGCAAGTTGCACAACCTTTTCGGAATCCAGGTTCCAGATGGCGAACAGGCGGTCGCTGCTGATACGTATTTTATCCACGCCAAAACCCGCACCATAATCCGTCCCGTAAAAATTAGGCATATACGCTACAACCTCCGCACCGAGCTTCTCCAGGTTGAAAAAGGCATTCAACGCTTTTTCGGGCTGGAATGTCCATTTGATTTTCTTGACGCCCAACTCCAAAGAACGCTCGCGCTGCGCCCATTTTAGGCGCGAGCCGATTCCACGAGATTGATATCGAGGGTGAACAGCGGTCATGTGTGAATAAAAAGCGCGCTCTCCATCGATAAATGCCGGGACGGAGAGACAGAACCCGATCAAATTGTTTTTGTCGAAAGCTCCAAGCGTGAATCCCCCGGCATGCATCGTAACGATAAAATGCCGGACCGGCGATAATTCTATCTCGGGCAAATCGAACACATCCCGCTGCAGCTCGACACATCCGTCAAGTAACTCAACTGTTTCGCACAGCTTTATTTCAATTTCAATCGGCGAACTCATATTTAACTTTAACCGGAAGCCGCTCGTTTGATAAACCCCGGGAATATATGCGCGAATTTGCATAATGCTTCAACCAAAGCTTTCGAATCCCGTCTCCGCCGAATTTTATCGACTACCTCCCGAAAAGTGAACCCCGCAGCTTCAAATATGCCTTAACAATCCCTTCGGCGGTCTGCTATCATTAAAGATGCGTTTCCCAACGCTCCACCGGACCCGTCTAGGACGGCCCTTTCAGGTTCTCATGACTGCTACAAATCAACTCGAATTCAAGGGAAAGATCGCAAGCCATTCGGTCGATGAACTTCTCATCGAACTGGCTCAAAACCGGTTGACGGGTTCATTGCGCCTTTCCAGCGGAGAAAAAAAGTCGATCGTCTATTTTGACGATGGGGCCGTTGTATTCGCAGTTTCAAACGCAAGAGACCACAGACTTTATTCGATCCTCCTCGAACAAGGACAGATCAATGAGAATCAACTCACCGAGATCGATGAATTTACCAACGACATGCTTCTCGCTTCTGTGCTTGTCGAGAAAGGCACCATAACCCGGCAGGCCATCGATTCCGTGTTTGCATATCAGTTTTCAGTGATCATAAAAGAGACTCTTGGATGGACCGACGGCGAATTCGTATTTAGTGCGTCCACCCGCGTCAAGGCCGATCTTCACTTCGCTTTTGATCTCACGGCCTTACTTCGCGAGCACATTGCAGCTTTGGACATCCGGTTGCTGACAAGCAGGTTTAAATCTCTTGATGAAAAGTTCGCGTTGATGCCCGATGTCGATCTTACTTCGACCGACCTAACACCGGAAGACGCATTTATATTGTCGAGATTGTCGGGCGCGCCGATTTCTATCGACGCGCTTCGGGCGATGACCGGCTTTGAAAGCGAAGTGCTGCTTCCGACTCTTTACAAGCTCTGGCTGGGGGGATTTGTGTCACGTCTGGATTGGGCGTCGGCAATTAGTCCGGAAGATAAAAAAAGACTCGCACGGAGTTCATTTGAACTTAAGAAATCCGCCAGATCATATGAGGAAGATCGCGCGGAGGCGGCGCGCAAGGCACAGGAAGAGAGCGCAAAAGAAGCGGAACTAATACGCGAAGAAGAAGAAAAAGAAGAAGAAGAAGAGCTGACGCTCGAAAAATATCTGAAAACGGTGGAAGAAGCCGCCACCCATTATGAGATCTTTGTTGTCAGTCCGGACGCAGATATCGCGGAAATAAAAAAGGCGTACTTCTTTCTCGCAAAGCGTTTTCACCCGGATCTATTCTACAGAACCGTTGACGAAGAAACCCAAGTACGGGTCCAGAATGCGTTTACCGAGATTGCTCAAGCTTACGAAACACTCAAAGATCACGAGTCGCGCGAGGTCTACGACTTTAAG
>JAOTWT010000563.1 GCA_029862725.1 Acidobacteriota bacterium
ATCGGCAAGGGCATTATCGGAAGGCCATGCCGACTACGTTTCTCCGGAAGTCGGAAGCGGATACGAGACCGGTGATCTGGTTCCGCCGAGCGTTGTCGAGAAAACGACGCGACATTTGGAAATCGATAGGGAAGGCAAGACGATGACCCTTCCAAAAACGGACTGATCTATCGGCCTTCTTGAGAAATCATCTAACGGAATTTTGACAGCATCCCACCTGAGATACGGTCGATCAACTTGAAATAGCGTTTGGGAAACAACCTTTGAATAGCGCTGATTTGGAACGCGTCCGAGCCGATCAGGATACGCGGGCTGTCGCTCCTGACCCCGGCGATAATCGTCGAAGCCGCCTGATCCGGGGTGGTTTTCGCAACTTTTTCAAATATCAACGGCGCGATTTCTTTGTCTTCCTCCGGAGCGTTTTGCCCCTTTCGCGCGGATTTTGCAATGCTGGTCCGGACCCCGCCGGGATGCACGCATGTAACCTTTATATTGGCACCCTCCAATTCATGGCGGAGGCTTTCGGTAAACCCTCTGACCGCAAACTTGCTGGCGCAATATGTCGACTGCCCCGGTGGCGATATCAGGCCAAAGACACTAGAAATATTTATGATGTGGCCGAAACCCTGATCACGAAAAAGCGGCAGGAATGTCTTTGTCCCATAAACGGTGCCCCAGAAGTTAATTCCGAAGAGCCATTCCATGTCTTCATAGGAAACCTCCTCGGTCCGTCCGACGAGCCCAACACCGGCGTTGTTAAACAGATGCGAGACCGACTTGAAATTGTCCGTGGCGAAATCGCGAAGATCCTCGATATCGCTCAATTTCGAAACATCGGCGGTCCGCCCGGCGACCTTCACACCGGATTCGGAACACTCTTCGACGGTGCTCTTGAGACCGGCGTCCGAGATGTCGCTAAGTATCAGTCCGGCGATTCCTTCTGCCACGAGTCTGAGCGCGAGCGCTCTTCCTATTCCGGAACCGGCCCCCGTGATCACCGCGACGCTTTTATTATCCAGAACCATCTGTTTACCTCACGACACGCATACTTCCGATTTGACCGACCGCATCGAAAACCCGCAGTGAAAGGACAAAACTCTCTTCTTCCCCGACATCCGCCGTTACCGTGAATGTCTCAGTTTTTCCGTCGGCTATTCCGTCATCCGGGTAAACCGGATACCACTTGCCGCCGTTGACGCTGAATTCCGCTCTCCTTATGAAACTTGATTTTTCCGTCGCACTAAAACCGACCGTAAACTCGCTGCCATTTCGCACACCGTCGTTTGTCATCGTGACGACCGGCGGAGAGTTGTCGATTTCGAACGGTTCGCTGATCCTCTCGCCGCTCTTTGCGGAAGCGACTCCGTTCGACGGCGAATCGTCGGCGACGATTTTGACGACGTACCGGCCGTCTTCAAGGGTCAGACCGTCCAATGTAATAAAATCCGCATTTGAAGGTGCCCCTATCCTGCGAAAGCCCTGTTCTCCGATCTTTCCCAAGTAGACCGTGTAGCGCAGATTGTCGCCGTTCCGGTCGGAAGCCTGCCATTGGATCCCCCGTGCGCCCGTTTGAAATACGCGCCGCGGCGGCACGACGGCAATGGCGAGACCAAAGTCGGCGGGGTTCAGGCCCAGCGTTTCGATATTCGGATCGATCGGCACGTCCGGATTCGGTGCCAGCCCGACGTTTGGTCCGAGCACTTCGATCGACAGGACTTCGGGAGCGATATTCAATGCCGCAAAGGATACCGACGTCTCGCGGATCAATCCTCTCCCGGCCGCTTTCAAGCGTGCCCGCCACTGGAAATACCTTGTTGCAGGACTCGAAATCTTGCCGTCCGACGCGCGCACAGGGGACCATTCCGACCAGTTCTCACCGGGCCGGGCCGAATTTCCCGAACGGGTCTCGTACACTACTTCGCCGGCTTTTTCCGACCATAGACGGCCCCACAGTGCGGTTGATTTCGCATCGAGTACAGGAGACTCGTACACGCCTTCATCGGCCGTTGATTTTCCGAATCTGAACGAACGGCCTTTGTTCGAGGTGGTTGCGATCATCTCGTTTCCCGACGTAAGAAGCGTGGAAATCTGTTCTTCCTCCGTCTGTATTAAAAGAGACTCACGTGCCGAATCGGATATCCGAAAAATGCGGCCCTTGTCGGATGTTCCCACAAACACTCCACCCCCGGCGGGATCGGCCGCAATCGCAAAAGCAGGTATCGCCTCCGAATTCCAAATTACATCTTCTGTGCCGTCCGGCAAAACGCGGTAAACAACCGATTTCGAACTGCTCAAATCATACCGGCTCTTGTCCGGCGTCGGCGGAGAGGGGGGCATTGCCGGATCCGGCCGGT
>JAOTWT010000562.1 GCA_029862725.1 Acidobacteriota bacterium
TAGGATTCCGTTCTTTTGAGTCCAGTGTTTCTTAGCGCTTTCAATTAGGAGATGAGAGTTATGAACTTACTAGGTATTTTTCTTCAAGCCCCTCCGGCCGAGGTTCCGAGCAACAGTCTGACTGGAATACCGGCTCTGGATCAGGCTGCCCAGATCATTATTAACTATGCCCCAAAGGTGTTGGGTGCGATCCTGCTTCTGATTTTGGCTTGGATCGTCGCAAACCTTCTCCGCTTGATTACGCGCCGGAGCCTCGGAGCATTGGGAGTAGATGAAAAGCTCAGCTCAGCGGGAAGCGATGCGGGCGGCAAAGTAATTAAAACGCTTTCCGATGTCGTTTATTGGATTGTGTTTCTTTGCTTTATCCCCGCGATTCTCGGAGTACTCGGTGTGACCGGGATACTCGCGCCGATCCAGGACATGCTTTCAAGCGTCCTGACTTTCCTGCCGAGCGTACTCGGTGCAGCCCTTATCTTTATTCTTGGACTGCTGGTCGCGAATATCGTTCGCCAATTGGTAACGTCCTTTCTCACCAACGTCGGTCTAAATGGCTTTGCGGAGCGCAACAGCGTCAAGGTCGACTTCACCGAGGGCGGTCTCGCCGGCCTCATCGGCACCGTTGCCTACGCTCTAATTCTGCTTGCGGTTTTGAGTGCGTCCCTCAGCGCATTGGGCATCGAGGCGATCTCGAATCCGATAAAGGGCGCGATCGACACGGTGGTTGGCGCAATTCCGAATATCTTCGGCGCGACTATCGTGCTTGTCGTCGCTTATTTCTTCGCCAAGGTAATCAGGAACCTCGTGAGGGATATACTGATCGGTATCGGCTTTAACAAGATACCCGCGATGATCGGTCTTTCCAATCTACCTTCGGAGGGCGACCGCTCAGCGTCGGCTTATATCGGTCATCTTAGCTTTATCGCGATCATTTTTTACGCGATCAGCTGGGCATCCCAGATACTCGGATTTCAGGCATTGACACTCGCAATCGGCGTGATTGTGGCAAAGGGTGCCGGGATTCTGACAGGAATCGTGGTGCTTGCGATCGGTATGTATATCTCGAATATCGTCGCCGGGCTCATCAGCGATAGTGGCGTCAACGGCGCCCCGATACTGGCTACGGTGGCGAGAGTGGCAATACTTTTCGTCGTGGGAGCCATGGCGCTTACCCACATGGGTGTCGGCACGACGATCGTTCAAACCGCGTTCTCTTATATGCTTGGTGCTGTCGCAATCGCAGCCGCGATCGCGTTTGGGTTAGGCGGAAGGGATTTTGCTTCGAAACTGCTTGCGCAGGCGGATGCTACGATCAGAGACAAGGCATCTGACTATTCGCCGGAAGAAGATCCGAACCCTCTGGATATCTAATAAAACGGTGCGCAACGCGCGGTGTAAACCGCCGGTAGTTGCAGGTTGGCGATATTGAGCTAATTGATCTGAACCGGAGCGGGCCCCGTCAGGCCCGCTTCGGAATGGTCAAAGAGTTCGTCGAGTTCCTTTTCAACACTACCGTAACCCGGGGGAATATTCTTGACCACAGGCTCAAAATTCTCAAAATCGTAAAGGTCCGTGTCGAGCAGGTGAGAGCCGGTGACATTGGTCAACGCTGTCAGCATCGAATGTCGGACAAACGGATTCTCTTTTGAAAGTTCCGCAACAAGTTGCTTCATCCGAGAGCGTTTTAGATTCGGTTGAGTGCCGCACAAATTGCACGGGATGATCGGGAACTTCCTTGCCGCGGCGTAAGTTTCAACGTCGCTCTCATGACAATAGGCGAGCGGCCTGATGACGGTGTTCCTTCCATCATCTGAACGAAGGACCGGCGGCATCGCCTTCAACTGTCCGACATAAAAAAGATTCAGCAAAAATGTATTGATGATGTCGTCGGCATGATGCCCGAGTGCAATCTTCGTGCAGTTTTCCTCCATAGCCGTCGAATAAAGGATCCCGCGTCTCAACCGCGAGCAAAGCGAGCAAAATGTTTTTCCGGCCGGCACTTTTTCTTTGACCACGGCATACGTGTCTTCCTCGACGATCCGGTATTCGACGCCCAGGGCATCGAGATATTCCGGAAGTACGTGTTCCGGAAATCCAGGCTGTTTTTGATCGAGGTTAACAGCAATCAAATCAAATGATACAGGCGAACGTTTTTTGATGTCGATCAAAAGGTCAAGCATCGTATAGCTATCTTTTCCGCCTGAAAGGCAGACCATTATCCGGTCACCCTCATCGATCATCGAAAAATCTCCGATCGCCTTGCCCATCTTCTTGAGCAGTTTTGTCTTTGTCTTACTTTCTACAAACAATCTCGCGTTCCTCCAAGCGTACAAGTCTGCCACGCAACCGCCACTTTT
>JAOTWT010000566.1 GCA_029862725.1 Acidobacteriota bacterium
TCAACTCGAGAGCGGGACGGTGGGTGTTCGGCCTTCCGTCCATTTTTTTAAAACCGCCCGCATAACACTGGAAGTTACCAATGCACCGGAACCTGAGGACATTCATTGACGCGCTGCGCGACGAGGGCGAATTGACGGAAATTGACGCCACCGTCGATCCCTATCTCGAGATCGCCGAAGTCCATCGCCGTGTGATTGAAGAACAGGGAAACGCGCTTTTGTTCACGAATGTGAAAGGCTCGCGGTTTCCCGTCGTTACAAATCTCTTCGGAACCGCCAAACGGATCGAGTTGGGATTTGGAAAGCGTCCGCAAGAGTTCGTAAGAAGAGCCGTCGAGATGGTCGACATCCTGCTCCCGCCAAGACCCCGCAAGCTTTGGAAATACAGGGATATGGCGTTGACCGGGCTCCGGCTCGGGACGAAGGAGGTTTCGAAGGCCCCGATTCTGGATGTCTGCCAGAAACCCGCAAGATTGGAAGAAATCCCGATGCTTCAGCTTTGGCATAAAGACGGCGGCCATTTTGTAACGCTGCCGCTTGTCTACACGGAAAACCCGATTTCAGGAAAACACAATCTCGGTATGTACCGAATTCAACGGTATGACCAGGAAACGACAGGTATCCATTGGCAGATCGCCAAGGGAGGCGGTTTTCATTATCACGAGGCCGAAAAAAGAGGTGACGCGCTCCCTATAAACGTTTTTATTGGCGGGCCGCCGGCGATGATACTTGCCGCTATCGCACCCCTGCCGGAAGATGTTCCGGAATTGATGCTCGCATCGCTGCTCAACGACGGAAAGGTGAGGATGGCAAAGAACCCTTTAAAAGGCGGGTTGAGGCTCCTTGCAGAAGCGGAATTCGTGATCTCAGGCCGGGTGCCGCCCAAGAAACGCCGCGCTGAAGGTCCTTTTGGCGATCATTACGGATATTACTCGCTCGAACACGATTATCCCGTAATCGAAGCCGACGCGGTTTTTCATCGAAAAGATGCGATCTATCCGGCAACGGTCGTTGGAAAGCCAAGACAAGAGGATTTTTTTATAGGTGATTACCTGCAGGAGCTGCTTTCGCCTTTGTTTCCTCTTGTGATGCCGGCGGTTCGGGACCTTTGGAGCTATGGCGAGACCGGTTTTCATTCGCTCGCGGCTGCGGTCGTCCGTGAGCGATACGGGCGCGAAGCACTTTCGGCCGGGTTCAGGATACTGGGCGAAGGGCAGTTATCGCTTACGAAGTTTCTGATGCTTACCGACAAGCCCATGGACCTCCGCGATTTTGAATCGTTGTTTGAACACATCCTTGCGCGCGTGGAATGGAACAGCGATTTTTTTATCTTCGACCGGACCTCGTTTGATACGCTCGATTATGCCAGCGGGAAGATCAACCACGGCAGCAAGGCGATGCTCGTTGGGGTCGGAGATGCAAGGCGCGATCTGGAAAGGGAATTCACGGGCGATTTGCCTAAGGGAGTTTCGAAGGCCGAACTATTTTGCGGCGGATGTCTCGTGCTGGAGTCTGTGCCGTATAAGTCAGAACCGGAACTAGGGCAAAGGATTGCGAAAAGCGGGGCATTCGATTCCTGGCAGGTCGTTGTACTTCATGATTCCATCCGGTTTGCACACTCGACGGATCAATTCCTGTGGGCAACCTGGACCCGGTTTAATCCCTCCACCGATGTCTATGCCAAGTCGGTGTCTGTAAAAAACAACCATATCTCCTACGAGGCGCCAATCGTCATCGATTCGCGCATGAAACCCTGGTATCCGGATGAGGTCGAAGTCAGGGACGATATTTCGAAACTTGTGGACGATAGGTGGAATGAATACTTCGGAAAAAAAGTGGTCTAATAGCCGGAAATGGGTTGTCGCCGCCGCCGGCATATTTCTCGTGTCCGGAATTGCATGCGGCATTTACGGGTTCCTGATCGAGCCCAATCGGCTTGTCGTAAAAAGGCACGATATACGGCCAGCCAAGCTCGACCGAGCATTTGAAGGGCTAAAGATCGTCGTCATCTCGGATCTGCACGGCGGATCCAATTTTGTGACCGTGGAAAAACTCAAGCACGTTGTTTCGACGGTAAACGCGCAGAATCCGGACCTGATCGTAATTCTCGGTGACTTTGTATCCCAGGCGCGGTGGGGCGACCCGGTCGTCCGTGAGCCTTTGAGGATGCCTATGAAAACGATCGCCGGTTCGATCGAAGGGCTCGAGGCCAAATACGGGGTCTTTGCCGTGATCGGTAATCACGATTTTTGGTATGACCAGGATACTGTAAAAAAAGAACTTGAAGCGGTAGGGATCGATGTACTGTTCGATGAGATCCACGAACTGGACATAAATGGATCAGCACTTTC
>JAOTWT010000565.1 GCA_029862725.1 Acidobacteriota bacterium
CCCGATGTTGGTTATTTTCTTTTTTGGCATTTTCGCGTATTTTCTGTGGAAGACTTTTTCAAGACCTTCGAAACAAGGTATCCGCGAAGTTTTCGAGTTTTATTTATCCGCTAACGAGATACTCCGGGACGATGAGCGCCGATGGTTTGGGTTCGAGCTTCAGGAAGTGATCACGCGCGGGGAAAAAATACTCAAGGCTATGAATGGTGCTCCGCCGCTTGTCTATTACACGCTTGGTGCGCTTTATCATAGGAACGGAAATCACAAGCTGGCCGTGGATCATCTTGCATATGTGGTTGATAACAACCAGTCCGACGAATCGACATATCTTCACCCTTCGGGAGACCTCCGAAACTATGTTCGTGTTTTGAGAAAGATAGAGCGAGAGCCTTCCGAAGCACCTCAGATGTCAGCAGCCGTGCGATCGCTAGAAAGAAGCCGTAAGAACAAGGCTTATGCCTTGCTGGAAGAAAGCAGACAGCTTCTGACGGAATCGGGCGGACATGAAAAGAAGAAGCCGGATTTGCTTTCGTCCGATTCCGACAATACCACAGAGCGCTCGAGCGCATTCGACCGCGAAAAAGAGTCCGACCGTCGTCTTTTGGATCGTTCGAAACCCGGAAATGAGAAGAGTCGCGAATGGAAACGAAGTCATTCCGACTCTGACGACAAGGATGATATCCACTCGAATCGGAAACCGATCAGCGAAGTACTTCACGATATTTACGACAAAAACATACAATAAGAAATGCCAGTCGCGGAAATAATCGCAGTCGGAACCGAACTCCTAACACCAAATAAATCAGATACAAATAGCCTTTGGCTGACGTCCAGGCTCAACGAGTGCGGCGTCGAGGTGAAGCTCAAGACGATCGTCGGCGACGACAGCCTCAGGCTTGAAGAAGCGGTTCGGGATGCGTTCGGCCGATCCGAGATTGTGATCACGACCGGCGGGCTCGGGCCGACCGAAGACGACATAACCCGTAAAACGACTGCCGAGGCCGTCGATCGCGACCTGGTTTTCCATCAGGAACTGCTCGACGATCTTCGACGAAAGTTCAAGAAATTCGGTTATGAAATGCCGGAAAAGAACCGCCAGCAAGCCTTTCTCATCGACGGAGCGGAGTCGCTTCCCAACCCAAACGGTTCGGCGGTCGGGATGCTCTTTCGTTCAAACGGCCGCATTCTCGTCGTGCTTCCCGGCCCACCGCGAGAATTAAAGCCGATGTTTGACGAATATGTGTGGCCCGTTGTTTCCGATATGGCCGGCGGCGTAGTTGTCGTAAGAAAGAGCCTGCGAGTAACTGGTCTTGGAGAATCGAGGCTGGATGAGTTGATTGCCCCGATTTACACGAAGTATGAAAACCCCGCGACATCGACGCTATTTAGCAAGACGGATATCGAGGTCCAGTTTACAGCCACCGCGAGTACTGCCGATGCGGCAAAGGCGTTAAATGAAAAGCTCGCACACGAAGTAGCCGGCGTGCTCGGTGCCGCAGTTTTTTCGGACGACGGGGAGTCAATGGAAGTCGTCGTCGGACGTGCGCTTTCGGAAAAAAAATTGACGCTGGCCGTTGCCGAAAGCTGTACCGGAGGGTTGGTCGCAAAGCGGCTGACCGATATTCCAGGTTCGTCGGATTTCATGGTGGAAGGATTTGTCACTTATTCGAACGATGCAAAAACGGAAAGGCTTGGCGTTCCAAAGATGGCGATAGATAAGCATGGTGCCGTCAGCGCGGAAGTCGCCGAGGCAATGGCCGCCGGTGCGCGGGACCGGGCCGGCAGTGATATCGCCGTTTCGATCACAGGAATTGCCGGTCCGGGCGGTGGTTCACGCGAAAAACCGGTTGGAACGGTTTATATCGGATTCGCGGACCGTGATAGCTGTTTCTCAAGACTATTAAACCTGCCTGGCGACCGGGATCTGATCCGTTGGCGAAGCAGCCAGGCGGCACTGGACCTGATCCGGCGCAGGATAATGAATAGAGATGGAAAATGATATCAGACAGACTTTGAAGGCCCCGGCTGTTGCATTGATCGTTACCGGTACGATAAACGGCGCGGTGGCGTTCCTTACACTCGTGAGCGGGCTGTTTCGGCTTGTGGCGGGTGTTGAAAACCTGCCCGACAACGAAGCCGAACGGTTGGGCTTTTTCGTCGGTACCGCGATCACTTATATTATCGCTTTTGTAGCACTCGTTGCGGCACCTGTAATTGTTTACGGCGGGACCAAAATGCTAAACGGAAAAAGCTACGGGCTTGTAAAGGCGGCTGCCGTGCTTTCGATACTCCCGTTCACGTCCTGCTGTTTCCTGATCAGCATCCCGATCGGGATCTGGGTTTTTGTGGTG
>JAOTWT010000564.1 GCA_029862725.1 Acidobacteriota bacterium
TCCCGAGCTATGCCGGACCGTTAGCTTCCACGCTCCGTGTTGATTAACATCCTCGCCATTCGTAATTTCAATTTCCGTATTTCCGCCGGGCTCCTGAACGTCAACACTGACGATTTCGCCGTCTTCTGCCGAAACTACCTTTCTCGAACTCGACTCGTGGAATACGACGCGGGACTTCGCATTCACCTCTTCGTCGACCAGCGGATTGCCGATGTTCTTTGAAAAGAACGCAAAAGTGTTGACGCTTAGGCTAAGCAACTTCGCCGAAGCATCTCCGTCTTCAAAATTGAAACCGCCTGTTGAATAAACAGACTTGTTTTCTTTATCCGTTACCGATACTTCGAACGAACCACCGCCGTCTTTTGGGAAGTACTTCGCCGTCAGGTTTGGCATTAAACGGTCGCGAATCGCCTCTCGATCAAGCTCGATCATCAGAAGACCATATTTCGCTGGCACGGAAACATGACGCTCTTGCTGGATCGAGTCGGGTTCGCCCACTTTTCTCTTGAGAACGACCTGAGTAAAATCAGGTCCGTTTTCAAGGACGGGTATAAAAAGCGTATCGCCTTCGATTCTTGCCTCTACGGATGCACTTTCAGTACTTTTGACTGCCGCCGATAGGGTTTCCGGCCAGGCGAGGGGCACAAACTCTTCTTTTTCGATATCAAACTTCTTTAACGAATTCCTTTTTGATTCGCGAACAAAATAGATGTCTTTGATGAGCCCCGGTTCGATGGCTTGCTGCTTCCAAAACAAGTACCTTTTTTTCAGAGCCCTTACGCCATTTTTCTCAAACTCCGCGGCTTCAAGCTTAAAACTAAAATAGACCTTTTGAATCTCGCTATTGAAATCAGCGGCAAACCTGTGTGTGTCGTCCTCCAACCGTTCTTTGAGCCGCACGCTTTCGGCGTCACTGATCTGACCAAGCCAGCGATATTGGAGCGTAGCGAGTACGGCCAGCAACGCCAACAAAAAAATAACCACTAAATATGGGAACCATGCGCGATTCATCAAACCAATTATGCAGACATATATGTGCTATAACAATACTTTTCGCGACATTTTACATTCTTAACAATCTCTTTGCGTATTCTTAACCACTTCAATCCCGGAAACTGTGATACTGCAGGAGACTTGTAAAAAAAGAATCAATTATTCGGAGGCAACATGAAAAGATTAGTAGTTTCAGCAATTTTCGTATCAGTATTTTTTATCGGGATTAGCGGCTTGATCCAAAGCGCCAGCGCGAGGTTTCTAAAGGACGATAAGGCAATGGAATTGATCAGGGCATCAAGGGCAGCGATCGGCGGTGATCAGAATCTGGCCGAGGTTCGCAGTATGACGATCAAAGGCACCACCGTCCATTATTTTGAGAAAGCCGGCGTCCAGGACGTAAAACAAGGCGCTCTCGAAATCAATTTCGAGCTTCCCGGCAAGTTTTCGAAACGCGTGAAGATGGGCACGCCGGGAATAGAGAGCAACGAAATTATCACCGAAAATGAAGTCGACTTACGTGTGATAAAAGGCGATGTCCCGATGCCCGTCGAGGCGGAAGGCAAAGAAAATGTGGTCATCGTGAGAAAAGGCGACGGCAAAGACCTTCAATGGGTATCGAAAGGAGACGGCGACGTCGAGTTCAAGGATGGGAAGGTATTCGTCAAGAAAGAGGACGGGACCGTTGAAGAACTAAAATCGGATGGCGATCACGAGATAATAATCGAAACTGAAGACGGTGATATCTCGCAGATCAGGAAAAACAGCAATGAGAATACGTGGGTTACGGACGACGGCCGGAAAATGCGTGTCAAGAAAGATTTCGCTTTTGGCCCGCACGGCGGCTCCGGTAGCGAAATGCTTCGTACGACGATGGCGCTTTTAATGACCGCACCGGAAGACGGCAACGTCACTTTTAAATATGCCGGAAAAGGCGATGTGGACGGTTTTCCGAGCAACATCGTTGAGGTCGGTTCTCATGGCTCGAGTTTCAAGCTCTACCTGGACGTGAGCACAAACCTGCCGCAGATGGTGAGCTATCCCGCACACGGCCACCATGTCGTTAAGATCATGGGCGATAAAGGTGTTGTCCAGGAGAATCGCGTGATGGCCGACGGTAACGGGCCAGGGGCACACGAAAAGCAAATCAAGTTCTCGGACTTTCGAAGCGTCGGCGGACTCCTTCTGCCGCATCGCTGGACCGAGACATCGGAAGGTAAAATACTCCAGACTATCGATATAACCGGTTACGAGATCAACCCTGCAAATATCGCCGAACGCTTTGGCAACGGCGGTGAAGGCGGAAATGTGATCATCAAGAAAAGGATCAACAAGAACTAATCCCGAACCGCATCGAT
>JAOTWT010000065.1 GCA_029862725.1 Acidobacteriota bacterium
TTCCTTTCCAAGTGGGGCGAGAAAACGGGTGTGCTGGAACCGATTCTATATCGACCCTTCCCGGCTGAAGATTTTATTGCCGCGTTGCCGAAATCCGTAAAGGCGATCGCGGTGCTGGACAGGACCAAGGAACCGGGTGCGTCGGGAGAGCCGCTCTACCTGGATGTCACCACCAATCTCGTGGAGGCCGTGACGGACGGCAAAATTGATTCGATGCCAATGATAGTCGGCGGTCGCTATGGGCTTTCTTCAAAGGAGTTCACACCGGCGATGGTGCGTGCCATCTTCGAAAACCTGGAATCGGAAAGACCGAAGAACCATTTCACAGTCGGGATCAACGACGATGTCGGGCACACAAACCTTCTTGTGGACCGCGATTTCAGGCTGGACGAATCGGCGTGGACCCAGGCTTTGTTTTTCGGCTTGGGTGCGGATGGGACCGTTGGCGCAAACAAGAACAGCATCAAGATCATCGGCGAAAACACGGATCTCTTCGCTCAGGGATATTTTGTCTACGATTCCAAGAAATCGGGGGCCAGGACGGTCTCGCATCTTCGTTTCGGGAAGGATCCAATACGTGCTCCCTACCTAATCACATCCGCCGATTTCGTCGCATGTCACCAATTCAATTTTCTGGAAAAGGAAAAGATACTTGAATGGGCAAAAGATGGATCGACATTCCTCTTGAACAGTCCATTCGGAACCGAAGAAGTGTGGGACCGGATCCCAACCGATGTCCAGCAGCGAATACTGGAAAAGAATATCCGGCTTTTTGTGATCGATGCCAATGCTGTCGCTCGAAAAACTGGGATGGCGGGCAGGATTAACACGATAATGCAGACCTGTTTCTTTGCGCTTTCCGGGGTGCTTCCCGCCGAAGAGGCGATAGCACACATCAAGCACAGCATAGAAAAAACTTACGCAAAAAAAGGCCGGTCGATCATAGAAAGGAATTTCAAGGCGGTGGACCGCACGCTCGAAAACCTCTTTCAGGTTGAGATCCCGGGCAAGATTACTTCTGAAGCAGGAAGCGGAGTGAAGTTACCCGATTCAGCCCCCGCGTTTGTGCGCGAAGTGACCCGGTTGATGATCTCCGGAGACGGCGACCAGTTACCGGTCAGCGTGTTTCCAGTTGACGGCACATACCCAAGCGGAACTTCGAAATGGGAAAAACGAAACGTCTCGAGTCTTGCCGCAGTTTGGGAGCCCGATATCTGCGTACAGTGCGGTAACTGCGGTTTTGTATGCCCGCATAGCGTGATCCGCTCCAAATTTTTTCACAAAGATTATTTGAACGACGCACCGGACGAATTCAAATCCGCGCCGATCAACGCCAGGGGTTTTCCTGAAACGAGGTATTCGCTCCAGGTTTACGCCGAAGACTGTACCGGTTGTAACCTCTGTTACGAGGTATGTCCCGTCACAGATCGCGCCGGCGGCGCGAGGCGGGCGATAAACGTCGTCCAGAAGCCGGAGGACCTCGAGCCGGAAAGAAATAAAATCGCTTTCTTTGAGGATCTGCCGCTAAATGAGAAGACCGATATCAACTACTCGACAGTCCATGGCGTTCAGTTTCTCGAGCCGCTTTTTGAATTCTCGGGCGCATGCGCCGGCTGCGGAGAGACGCCTTACATAAAGGTCCTGACGCAACTATTCGGCGACCGTTTGCTCGTCGCAAACGCAACCGGGTGTTCCTCGATTTACGGCGGGAATCTGCCGACCACGCCCTGGACGAAAAACGAACAGGGACAGGGGCCCGCCTGGTCCAACTCCCTCTTTGAAGACAATGCTGAGTTCGGCTTGGGAATGAGAATGACGGCGGATAAGCATCTGAGCATGGCGTTTCAACTCCTCGAGGAAATGAAGAACGTACTCGGCGAACAGTTTGTGGATGAGATTTCGAACGCGCCCCAGGTACTCGAGAGCGAGATCAAAAAGCAGCGCAAAAGAGTTAGGGAGCTTAAAGAAAAACTCGGAGAGATGGAGGACCCGAAGGCGAAGCATCTTCTCTCGCTGTCGGACCAGCTGGTACGCCGCAGTATCTGGCTGGTCGGCGGAGACGGCTGGGCCTATGACATTGGCGCCGGAGGACTGGATCACGCTATCGCGAGCGGACGCAATATAAATGTCCTTGTACTCGATACGGAAGTCTATTCGAACACGGGCGGTCAGATGTCCAAGGCAACACCGACGGCCGCGTCAGCAAAGTTTGCCGCTGCGGGAAAAAGAGTGGGCAAAAAGGATTTGGCGCTGCAGGCGATCTCGTACGGAAACGTCTATGTCGCTCAAATCGCGATGGGGGCCAATCCGCAGCAATCACTGCTTGCGTTAAGGGAAGCCGAAGCCTATGAAGGGCCGTCGCTGATCCTCGCATATAGCCACTGCATCGCGCACGGAATCGATATGTCGAAGGGTCTCAGACAGCAGCAACTTGCGGTCGCTTGCGGTCATTGGCCGCTGATTCGCTACAATCCGGTCCTGCGAAAGAATCAGCAGAATCCTTTTGTTTTGGACTCGCCGAGGCCTTCGATTCCCTTGAAAGCATACGCTTACAACGAGTTACGATACAAAGTTCTGACACAGACGGATCCTGCTGAGGCCGAAAAATTGATCCGGACGGCGCAGGAGATCATCGACCTGCGCTGGAAGACATATGAAGAAATGGCGGGATTTGGTGCGAGTTCGTTCCAGCCCGTGGTATGAAGATATTCACGAGGGAGGCACCGTGGACACGGAGTAAAAAATGCATTAAAGAATGCTCATGTTGGTGGCCCCGGATTTAAACATCCAAGATCGATGCTGGCCTCTTTCGTCATGAGTTACAGCAAGCTCAGAGACATTTTATGTGGAATAAGACACCGAAATCGATTTTCACGCACAGATCAAAATCAGTGTTGAACCTGTGTTCTCTCTGCGCCTTTGTGGTGAAGTTCTTAGATACATTGAAAAACAATGCCTGACTTAACAACAACTTACATGGGACTCGATCTGCCGTCCCCGCTCGTTGTGTCCGCGAATCCGCTTTCACAAGAAGTCGGAAATATTGTGGCGATGGAGGATGCCGGAGCCGGCGCGGTAGTGCTTTTTTCCTTATTCGAAGAGCAGATCCGGCGGGAAAGCGCTCAGGTAGAACAGGTCTATCAAACAACGACGGACACCTTCGCCGAAGCTTCCGGATTCTTTCCGGATCTGGACGAATACACGGTCGGAACAGGAAATTACCTGGAAATAATCAGGCAGGCAAAGGAACGTGTGGACATACCGATCATCGCAAGCCTTAACGGTGTCACGCCCGAAGGATGGATCGAGTATGCGCGGGAGATCGAGCAGGCCGGGGCCGACGGACTTGAGATAAACGTCTATTTCATCCCGGCGGATATCCGTCTTTCCGCGAACGACGTAGAGAAACGTTATCTTGAAATCGTAAAACTACTTCGGGAAACGGTTGAGATCCCGCTGGCGGTCAAACTGAGTCCTTATTTTTCATCGATCGGAAACATGTCGCGTCAGCTGCAGGAAGCCGGTGCCGATGCGCTCGTGTTGTTTAACAGGTTCTATCAGCCCGATTTTGATATCGACGAGATGAGAGCGGTCCCCAATCTGGACCTGAGCCACCCGGCCGAGATCCGCCTGCCGCTCCTTTGGATCGCGGTGCTTTACAGCCGTGTGCCGGTTTCTCTTGCTGCCACAACGGGGCTTCACGGGGCAAAGGAACTGATCAAGTATCTGCTCGCCGGTGCGGATGTAGGAATGTGCGCCTCGGCGCTCCTGAAGCAAGGGATTCCATGGATCGCGGACATACTCGAGGATCTTGAACGATATATGGAAGAAATGCAGTTCGCTTCAATCGATGCGTTCAGGGGTTCGATGAGCCAGCGCGACATATCCGACCCGTCGGGTTACGAGCGAAGCAACTACATTCAGATCGTCGGCAATAAATCATGGGGATAAGGGCAGTGAGTCCGTTTATGACGGCACCGGTGACCCCACCGGTCTTCAAGGAACTGTCGAAAACGTCCTCAAACTATGGTTTCTTCGGCGTCATGGATTTCTTTAAATTGCCCCGCGCTTGAGCCCGGTGACTGAAATCTGGCAAAGCCAGTGGGCTTAAGCCCCCACGTTGCGGCTAGAAAATAAGACCGCCAGCTGTAGCTATTAGCAATTTGGAGGATTTTTGGCGCCAGACTGCCCTGTTCGAATGGCTTTCCCGCTCGCAAGACGAATCCAGAAAGCGAATCGCAGAGAAGCTGGCGCCGGATGCAAAGCACGTTCGCGATACCGCGCCGGCTTAGGAACTGAAGGCTATAAATGAGGAGGTGCTGGAGCGGATCTGTTCACATCTCGATGAACTAAGTTCCCGCTGGCATGGCCTCGCGACCGGCGAGAGCATGACCGTCCGTTGGCCCGAGCTGGCACTTTTGTAAGTTGACCCATAAGGTAAAAACCATTTGGAGAATCCTCGAATTGTCTGTTAGCCTTTTGCTATTGACTCCGCGCTGCATCAAAGGAGGCTTCGACTTGTCCCGCATTTTCGTTCCACTGATCCTGATCATTTCCGCGATATCGATTACCGCTCAAACAAGAACCGATGCGGCCGTGGCGGAGGTCCATGTTTACCAGGTCGTCCCCGGAAAATCCTACCTCGTATCGGTCGCGCCCGAGGGAAGGTCCGACGTAGTACTGGGGGTCGGCTCCGATCCCTCGAAGCCAATAAGCGTGGTAAACAACCTGGGCACCGGGTTAAGCGAGACTTACAGGCTGCAAGCCGCTACGAACGAACTCCAGGTAAGCGTCTATAACAACTCAAAGAACGGTAAGCACACAATTGCGGTAATCGGCGAGGACCAGAGATTTCCATTTTACAGGGGAAGCACGAAAACATCCGTTTTGCTGAGTACTGACGCCGAAGGTTATATCGAATCGTTTGGCTTTCGCTGGTATAAAAGGGACCCGGTCGAAACGAGGGCGTCCTCCGATGTCAACAAAGGGCAGATAATCGCTGCCGGCGAAGCCATTTTGTATACATTCCCATCGCATCCTCAGTTCCCGCTCGACATAATGGTCGTCCCGGACACGAACCACCTAGATCTCGCGCTCCAGATCGGTGATTCCGGAGAATACGAGCTGAACGACAACAACCGCAGCCGCGCGGACCTCTACGAAACGGGGAAGGGACAGGTCGAATGGGTCCAGTTCAACCCGAAGGGCGACACGCTGGATGTGATTGTGATCAACAAGTCCGATTTTGCAGGATCATTCCGTCTCGCCGTAAGGGTGATGTTTAACGACCGGCCCGCGCTTCGTCCTTCGAAATGGGAGATTCTGAATCCCAAGAGCCTCGCAAAACGGCTGGACAAATCGCGTTCGAAACTTCCCTACATAGATTCGCAAAGTGCGGCAACATTTGAGTTTACGCCGGTACGAACCGTCCAGGAATATACTTTCGGCGCGATTTCGCTCGACCCCGGACTCAACTTTGCGCTGGTCGTCAGAATTGACCCCAAGAAGCCGCCCCTGTTCATACAGGCCGGCGGCAGCTACACGCGACTTGCCGTTTTCACCTGGAGATCGGTAAACGGAACTGTCTCGGTCTATAGAGACGACAAGCGTCTTTTTGATTTTGGGGGTTACCCTTCGCCCGGCAAGATCCAGATCTCGATAATGGGATATGGGGGAAGCGGCCGGGTCGGCGTCATTCTGAAAGACGAGACGCTGGCTCCCTTGGAAATACCGAAACACAGGGCAGTCAGTCGGGAAGCGGTAAATACATTACTTACAGGCGCTTACGATAACAATCGCTTTATTCAGTCCAACTTCAGGCTGTATCGCTTCGAATCCCGGTTTGGAAGGACTTACAAGGTGCAAGCTGTTCCCCATTTGTTTTTTGACGCTGTACTGATGGACCCCTCCGGGCGAAATTTCGAAAACCCGAACGCCTTGGCACTTGTCGACGAAAAGGGCAGGGGAGAACCGGAGACACTCGAAATTACGGCAACCGCCGATTTTATAGAATTTGCGGTCGCCGGTGCGCGTTATGTTAACGGCATAGTCTACATCGATAACAAGAGGCTTGGCGGGGCCGGTTTTTATCAGTTGAGGGTGGTCGATGAAGAAGGTAAGACACCGGAGTTAAGGGAGGAGGTCGAGGTCACGCTGCCAAACGAGTTTGTTTCCAAAGAGCTTGATCTGATCTACCAACCCTGGGACCCTTTTGAAGTTGAAACCGCTTCCGATCTACCGCCTTTCACTTATGAGGTAGACAAGCGAATCACGCAGGCGCTGGCTCATCCGCTCGAACCTTTAAACAGGGCCGCGAATTCGAGGGACAAGAAAAACCCAAAATAAAACGAACGATTTCGGCTTCAAAGCGTATAATTGACCGGAGGCAATTTTATGAATACAGGCAATAATACTGGAATCTCAAAAACGGCGATGCTTTTTACAGGGCTGATCACATTTGTCGTCGGTTTGATCTTTGCGGCTGCGTTTTCGAGTTTTTTCAACTCGCGGCTGGTGCCGTTCGCGGTAATGATCGCGGCGTTGGTTTTTGTGGTTTACAGATTTAAGAGTGGAAACTGCTGCGGACGCTAGGCAAACGTTAGCCGTTTTTTCCCGTTGATTCGAGGTTGCGGTTCGTACGTGAACGGACCGCCTTCCAATTACCGGACCCCGGAACCCGAAACTTTGAACTGACTCCTGAATCCTGAATCCTGACTCCTGAATCCTGACGAGGGTTGACATCCAAAACCCTTCCCACGTATATTTTGAGTTCGCCCGATACGGGCGCGGGCCATCCTAGCTCAGCTGGTAGAGCAACGCATTCGTAATGCGTAGGTCGTCGGTTCAAATCCGATGGATGGCTCCATTAAATTTCGAAACGGCGATCCGCGAGATCGTCACTTTTTTTAAAAGTCGCTGAAGGCGACGTATTCAATAGCCGGGGGTCAGCGACAAAGTCGTTTGACCCCCGGTCGATTCGATAATTCGCTGCGACCCCCCGATGGGTCGTATTTTTTTGTCTGCGATTTAACCAAAACTCAGTGCGCTCCGCTTCTGGCCCCTGGCTATTCAATTATGTCGCCTACGGTGACGATTATCTGCATAGGCGAAGACACTCTTAAAGCCGACAACATATACGTACTGTCCTTCAGATGCGTCGCACGCTTTCGATGGCAAAGCGGTTGTGCGGACACGCCAGCGCTCCCGGCGGAGATATTTCTCATTTCTGGAAGTATTGCTACAACCAACCACTTGTGGCATCTTAGTCGCGAACCATCAAACATCACTCTAATTGCCCGGGAGGCCTTATGTTAAACCGAATAAAGAGAGGAAGACTCATTCTGGTGTTGGTCATATGTCTATCGGCGACCGCTGCCGCGCAAAACATACCGCTTTTCACGGAAGATTTTACCGCTGAAGAGTTCAGTGACCGCCGCGACAAGGTGTTTGATGCGATCGGACAAAACGCGATCGCGATATTGCAGGGGGAGCCAAGTCCCCGCGGCTACACGCGTTTTCGGCAATCCAACGAATTCTATTATTTGACCGGCATCGAAGTTCCGCATGCCTATTTGCTGCTTGACGGTTCTTCGCGGCGTGCCGCCCTTTATCTTCCGCATAGGAACGAAGGAAGGGAAAGTGGCGAGGGCAAGATGCTCTCGGCTGAAGACCGGGAACTGATAACAAAAGACAGAGGCTTTCAGGCAGTTTATGGATCTGACCTTCTTGCTGAACATTTGGCCCGCCTTGCCCGCCGCCCAAATACGGTTGCATATACGCCTTTTAGCCCGCCTGAAGGCTACGCCGAAAGCCGCGATTTGGGTCTTCGCGTCCAAATGGATGTTGCCTCAGATGCCTGGGACGGAGGACTTCCTCGCCATGTGCGTTTCAGGAACTCGCTGGCTGCCCGGATACAGGATCTGGAGATAAAGGATCTTTCCCCGATGCTCGACCAGATGAGACTTATCAAAAGCCCCGCGGAACTGGAGTTGATCCGCCAGGCCACCCGCTTGTCGGGTCTGGCTCTTATGGAATCGATGAGATCGACCGAGCCCGGCATGAAGGAATACGAACTAGATGCGGTGGCAAAATATGTTTTCTATCGAAATGGTGGACAAGGGGATGCGTACTATTCGCTGATAGCGACCGCCCAAAACGCTTATTTTCCCCATTATCATAAGGGAAAAGGAACCATGAAGGACGGGGATTTCCTGCTTATGGACTACGCGCCGGACTATGGCTATTACATGAGTGACGTCACACGGATGTGGCCGGTAAACGGAAAATTCTCAAGTGACCAGAAAGATCTTTATAGCTTCTATCTGGCCTGTTACAAATCCATTCTGTACAATATCGAATCCGGAAAAACCGCCTCGGAGATCGCGCAGAAAGCTGTCAAAGAAATGGAGCAGCATTTGGCTAAAGCCACTTTCTCAAAGGAGATATATAAAAACGCCGCGACCAGGTTTGTCGATACGTATAAGGCCGGCGCGGGCCGAAGGACGACCCTCGGACACTGGGTTGGAATGGCGACGCATGACGTCGGACGGATAGAAGGACCGCTCAAAGCCGGGATGGTCTTCACGATCGAACCGCAACTTCGTGTGCCCGAGGAGATGATTTATGTAAGGCTCGAGGATTTAGTGATTATCCACGAAAACAGCGTTGAGATCGTATCTGAATTCGTCCCGATGGATATTGATTCCATTGAAAAGTTGATGAAAGAAACAGGGATGTCTCAGAGATATCCGGTAGAAAAAAGAACTCCGTAGCTTGTCGTTAAGGAGCAACGAACGGGAGTTCGATGTCGGAATTTCCGATAATGTGCGTGCTTTGTGAAAAATGCGGGCTAGTTGTCTCGTTTTTGTTCCGTTCGCTTCACCCCTGATACGTGTGACGAAACGGCTTTCCATATCCCGTTTCTCTTTATCAAGACGTTGCTGGACTGGTAGGTGTATTCATAACCACCTTTGTCGTTTCGTCCTTTGACGTGACCTTCGCCTGAGATTATGGCTGTACCGTTTTCAAAAATATCCAGCCGCTTGATGTTGTATTCAAACGAATCATAAGTCGGTTTGTTCTTTTTTATGAATTCGAGCTCCCCCTTTTTGTCCGACCACGTTCCGTCGTTACGAATTAGTTGAAACTCAGAAGCCAGTATCCGGTCCAGGAGTTTTGTGTCTTGCTCGCGGTAGGCCTTCTTCCACAGCACCTTTTTCAGATGCCTCAGAGTGGCTTCGTCGCTCTTCTCCGCTGCTGCGGGTTCCTGAGCAAAGGCGGAATCATTCAGCGGAAAAGCGATTGCCAAAAACACTATTGCAAACGTAAGCGTGATCGAGGTCCTTATGTATTTCATGCTTGTTACTCCTGGCAGGCCGAAATTAATAAACAGCCTAAGTGCCCGCCATCTGTAGACTACACGAACTTCTGAATTCGTTCACCAAAAGAAACTGAAATAGCATTGCAATTTCCTGAAATCCGGCATGTCATGTCCAAAATGTAGGCAATACTGGGGAAAAACTATAATATGCTGGAATACGTAACTTAATGTTGGGTCAGAATTTATGCGGTATTTTCGATTTGATAAATTTGAGATTGATGTACACAGAAGAGTACTTTCGGTTGATGGTAGCGAGATTGATCTGCGTGACAGGGATTTTGATGTCCTTTTGTTTTTGATAGAGAACCGGAATACGACCTTGTCAAAGAACGAAATCATCGAGGGCGTTTGGCGGGGTACTCACGTCGAAGACAATTCCGTTGCGCGCGCGATCGTAAACATCCGAAGAGCTCTGGGTGACGATGCCGCACATCCCTCCTTGATCAAGACCGTCCGTGGAACTGGTTATCTCTTTGTTGGCGAGGTTTTCGATTCGTGTGATGACACAATAACGAGCCAATCCCCATTGCCGGTTTTTGAGCCGCTTGGGGCAAATACTGTGCGTCGATACAAACGAAGGACAACTTGCGCAGCACTTTTGTTTGCGGTTTTCGCATTCGCTTTTGTTTTTCTATGGAATAGTGAATCGGGACTCAATAGTCTGAATAATGCCATACTTTTTAGTGACAGCTTTTCGACCAATGAGCTTCGGCCGGAAAAGTGGTCCGTTTCGGGTGAATCCGTAAGGGTTAGCGATGGTGTGGCCCGCGTCTCCGTCGACAAGTTTAGGAAAGGCGGCAGTTTGAGGTCCGGCGATATCCCGTACGACCCCAAAAGACCTTTGACGGTAAAGAGCCGCATGCGGATCTCGTATAACCAGAGCGTCAACGAGCTGGTAAGATTCGTCGGGGCCTTCGGTTTTGTTGAAAGCAAGAGCGGCTCAACAGCGTCAAAAACGACCGACTCACGATTTTTGGGTATCAAATACGCTAAAGCGGAAGTTGAGTTCGAACGGGAAGGAAAACTGACCACGGAGGGATTCTATTTGATCAAAAACAACGCCGACCTGCTGGATGAGCACAGCC
>JAOTWT010000567.1 GCA_029862725.1 Acidobacteriota bacterium
CTTCGTTTGTATGGTTCGGGGCCGACAATATAAATCTCGGCATGAAACTGAGCAGCTACAACGCTGCATGGAAAGGCAAACTGACCGCCGACCAGCCGGACGACATTTGTCCCGAATTCAGATACGTGGAGCTAACGCCAAAAGCGGAAAGCGGCGTGGCCATAGGCGGCAATGGCAATTGGGACCCGGTTCCAAACAAGGTAGAAGAGATCTTCAAAGGGAATCCTGTCTATCGTGATGTTGTTGCGGCTTATCTCAAATCCAGAGGATTTGGGAGTTCGCCGGTAAAAATCGAGCAGATTTACAAGGTTGACCTCGAAGGTGACGGCGCCGATGAGATCGTGATCCGTGCTACCAATCTCACATACTCCGAGAATGAACTCGTAGCCGACAAGGGTGGCTATTCATTCGTGATTGTCAGAAAAATCGTTGGGGGCGCCGTCAAAAACATCCTGCTAGCAGGCGATTTCATCGACGCGGACCACGGCGGGGCGGAGAACAGCTACGAGATTTCATCGATTCTGGATCTGAACGGTGACGGCAGGATGGAAATAATCGTCTACGGACAATACTACGAAGGCGCCGGCGTTTCTGCCTATTCGATCGAAAACGGAGCGGCGAAGGTAGCTCTGGAAACGGGCTGCGGACTCTAGGGTACAGAATTCGGGAACAGGAGTCGATATTTCTCACGTCGTTTTAGTGTCGGCTTGCCTGACACGCCTTGCGATAAACGGGCCGCCGTGCTCGTCGATTGACGGGAGCCGTGCGGTGCACGGTATGCATGCATGGATGCCCGGCAATTGCGTCCTAACTTGCTGGTGTTCCAAGCCGGTTACTGAGCTGGTACTTCGGGCGTGTGCCGAACGCGGTAGGCGTGTGCCGTTAGCTGGGTCCCCGCTCACCTGCTCATCCGCGATCCCGCCCTCGCTGAATCCAAAAAGGCCTTGGTTTCGAAGATAGATACAGCCAGGCCGCGCGATCACCATTAATAAAAAATCACGCGACAGGTTGGATTTAAAAAGGGGGAAACAACAATGAATAAATCGGACTACAGCATACTCGGCGCAGCATTTATATCATTTCTTTTTTCGATCTCACTATGGTTTGGGATTCTCGGTACGGATGCAGAGATTAACAAACTTTCAGGTCTTTTCGTTGGTCTTTGGGTACCGTCAATCATCGGACTTGGAATCTACATGAAGATTGCGAAGCGGGGTGTCGCGTAATGGACTTAACGATCTTTATCGTAGGATTTGTTGTGACGATGTCAGTCATATACGGGATTTTCTCGCAGGTGCCTCTCGAGATGGCCCCGCCGGAAGAGATTGTCATCAAAGCGCCGGAAAAGAACAGTTGATCTGAGACCAGCGGCGAACTCCGGCACCTCGCCAAAATAACGGGGTGTCGGTCATTTTGCCTTACTTAACCACGAATCCAATTTCGGATCTCGCTGATGTCCCCCAGAGGATTTCCGGAAACCTTCACGCGCCGTACTAATTATTTCCCTAACAGTTTGCCGAAGACGGACGAGTCACGCTTGCCCGGCACGCTGCGCGAGAAACGACTTTATTTCCTTCAAGTGTTTGAGAGAAGACTGAACGATGTTCCATTTATAGATGGCTTCATGTGTAAAAGTGTCTGACAAACTTTCGAAATATTAAAGCATCTTACGATGCGCTACCGACCTCCTCCTTCTCCTGTCGAATTAAAGCCCGGTTACGGGTCCAAATTTCAATACCTGAGGTTCAATTATGAAAAAACAGTCATTTACCCTAACGATATTCATACTGGCAATGGTAGTTTCCGGTCTTGCACAGGACTCCGAAGCACCGCTTGATTACAAGCTCCTTGCGACGACCAAGACGTCGACCATGCAAAAGGAACTCAATGAGACATCGGTATTGGGTTATAGAGTGCTGGCGGGCGCTCCGACCAGCGGTTCGGAGATGGTGCTTTTTCTTTCTTTGGATGGAACGGCTTCCGAACCGTATAAGTACAAGCTGCTTGCTACATCCAGAACGGGAACTATGCAAAAAGAACTGAATGAGAGCGCGGTACTCGGGTACCGTTTGATCCCGAGTACTATTATTGCCAAGAAGAGTTTGTTTGGCGGCGAGGAGATAGTCGTGATTATGGAGCTCGTACCAAATGCAACAAAACAGTACGAATACAGGCTGCTCGCGACGAACCGAACCCGGACACTTCAAAAAGAGGCGCGCCAGGCCAAGGACGATGGTTTCGTGATTGTGGGAATGGTCAGCCGAGGCGAGCACATGGTAATTATGGAGCGCGAGAGTGATCTTCCTTAGTGGAAAAATTCTAAGATCATAGCCAAACGGCA
>JAOTWT010000066.1 GCA_029862725.1 Acidobacteriota bacterium
GGTGTTCCGGTGAAATCGCGCCCCAAAAACCGCAAAAATCGCGTGTCCGCCGTCTAACTGGCCGGATGGGATCAGGTTGAGGGCGGTTACGAGCAAACCGACCCATGTTGCCGCGTAAAATGGATTCGGCAGAATTGGCAGCGCGAGGTCGATGCCCTTTATATAGGCGAGCAGCTTTATGAGCAGTGGATCCGAAAAAACGATCTGCGAAACGCCTTCGGCCGCTGCTAAGGGAGCCGTTGATTCCAGCGTCATGATCATCAGGATCGAAATTGGCAAAAGCGCGACGAACCCGGCAATCGGACCGGCGACACCGATGTCGAATACGGCCCTTCTGGACGGCATCGGCGAGACGATTCGGATAAAGGCCCCGAGCG
The DNA here is from genome assembly GCA_029862725.1 of Acidobacteriota bacterium. Lineage (GTDB taxonomy): Bacteria > Acidobacteriota > Blastocatellia > Pyrinomonadales > Pyrinomonadaceae > Aridibacter. The sequence continues at coordinate 378 of JAOTWT010000066.1, forward strand.
TTCCGGCAGGACCGATCAAAGGCGGTGTTGGAATAAAATACGGAAGTGTCGCATCCACACGATAAACCCGGCAGGCGATGTAGTGGCCCATTTCATGTGCGATCAGGATAAACAGCAGCGAACACGAAAAGCTCAGTCCGTAAGTCAGGGCATCCGGATCCTTAAGCAGGATACCGACGGTCTCGGTCAATAGACCGCCATATGCGAAAGGAATAGAAGGCAGTAATTCGACAAATTCCGAAAAAGTCTGGGGGTCCGCCCCCGAGCCGAATTCGATAAAGCCGAATGGTACGAGCACACCAGCAATTGTGGAGGTAAGAAGCGTCAAAAGGAGCAGGAGAATATGTCGAATCCAGGTGATCGGGCGGGGCCGCATTGCCGGTTTTAGTCGAAGCTCGGGCATCTATTCAGAAGATCGTTTGGGGACGAGAAAAACGCAATCCACAAATATATTACGATCTGCGAATTGCGCTTTTGTTATACGGTTAAAAGCGGTCAAATTGTTTTGGCTTGCAAATCTTTGCCCGGTTTGAAGCGGATCGTCTTGCCGGCAGGAATGGGAACCTCTTCTCCTGTCCTTGGATTTCGTCCGATACCACGCTTTCGGGGTTTTACAACAAACACTCCAAAACCCCTGAGCTCGATCCGCTTTCCGTCCGCCAAAGCATTCTTCATGGCGTCCAGAAGCGCATCCACGACCTGCTCCGCCTTTTGTTTAGGTACTCCGGTTCGGTCAGCAACGCGGTTAACGATGTCAATTTTGATCATTTTGTGTCCCCAAAATGTAAAAAACCAATGAATTGTACCTGAGATTCTGATAATAGATTTTGTACACGCTTCTGTCAAGATTTTTTAGGAAAAACTGTTCCGCTAAAGCCAATAATATCCACAGTTTGTAAAGAGTCTGTGGAAAACTCTAGTTAGACTCATTCCAAGTTACGAGGTCAAAAAGTCGCGAACATGACGGGCCACAACATCCGGTTTTTCGAAATGAGGAAAATGTCCGATGCCCGGCAACTCAATGATATCGGTCTGATTGGGAAACAAAACCCTGAACCTCGTGACCAGGTGCGCTCCCGATACGGGGTCCGCCAGCCCGTTGATAAACCGGAATGGCTGGGTCATCTTTTCGAGCGCTCCGACCCAGCGAGAACGGTTCTGAGCGCGCTCGCGCATGTACCTGATCAATTTATGCGAAATTCGCCTTCCCCCGTTGTGATTAAACAACTTTACAAAGTCTTCCAGCTCGCCTTCAGTTGGCTTTGTGTCCGGCCCGAATACAGATGCGAGCGAATGCCGGAATTTCCTCTCCGGTATCAAACGGCCGAAGATCGCACCGATCGGGCTGATCAGTATTTTTTGGGCGAGGATCGGGCGGTGTGTCTCGGGAAACAACGCGCCGTTGAGAAAACAAATTTTGCCAATCTCGAAACCGGGATCGCATTCGAAACTTCGTGCAAGGATTTCCTGGGTTATCGTGTTCCCGTAGTCATGGGCGAGTATGTCGAGGTGTTTAATGCCTAGTTCGCTGATCAGGGATTCCAGGATGTCGGCCTGATCAAACGTCGTGTACGAGAAGTTCCGGGGTTTGTCGGAGAACCCGTAACCAATCAGATCGAACGAAACCGGCGACGAGTGGACCGACAATTCAGGCCAGATCTTATGGTAATCGTAGGAAGATGTTGGAAACCCGTGAAGGCAAAGAAGAACGCGATGATCGTTTTCCTCGCGCCGGAAAAAGATCCTGTGACCCCTAAATTCAAAATATTTCCCCCTCGATTTCCAGTCTTCGATACTTGCCATCCGGACCTCCCGATATTGTCTATTCCCCGCAAAATGGTAAAATTCGGGAACGCGAATAACAAATTGAGAGAGCAAATACCCCCTTTTGCGGATAATTTCGGTTTGCAACAGACGAAAAAGAGGAAATCGGTATGCGTTGGAGAGATCAGCGAAGAAGCACGAACGTAGAGGATCGCCGCGGAATGAGCGGCAGGGGCATTGCTATCGGCGGCGGCGGGATCGGCGTCATCGTCCTTGTGATCGCGGTAATACTGTGCGGTGGCGATCCGCGCTCGCTTCTCGAGCAGATGCCGCAGCAGAACCAACCTACCCAGCAGCAACCTCAGGCACGTCAGAACGGTAAAACGGATGAAAACTCTGAGTTTGTGAGCGTCGTACTCGGCAGTACGGAAGACGTTTGGAACGATGTATTCCGGAAGAGCGGGATCCGTTATAAGGAACCCAAGCTTGTTTTGTTCACCGGCCAGGTACGCTCGGCATGCGGGTTTGCCGACGCCGCGATGGGACCCTTTTATTGCCCCGGGGATCAGAAGCTCTATCTCGACTTTGCTTTCTTTGGTGAACTGGAACGCGAGTTCAAGGCGCCCGGCGATTTTGCGCAGGCCTATGTAATTGCTCACGAGGTCGGCCATCACGTCCAGAACCTATTGGGTACGATGGACAAGGTGACAAGTGCGCAACGGAGTGCGGGTAAATCCGAGGCGAACCGTTTGTCGGTAAGGCTTGAGCTCCAGGCCGATTGTTTTGCCGGCATATGGGCCGCCGAGGCCAACAGAAAAGGGCTTGTCGAAGCCGGCGACGCTGAAGAGGCGATCCGCGCAGCGCAGGCGGTTGGCGACGATATGATCCAAAAACGTACACGTGGTTATGTGGTACCCGATTCGTTTACACACGGGACCGCCCGGGAGCGTGCGACCTGGTTTGCGACGGGTTTTAAGTCGGGCGATGTGAAGCAGTGCCGGACATTTGAATAAGGAGTCAGGAGTCAGGATTCAGGATTCAGGATTCAGGAGTCAGGAGTTCAGCCGGATCCGACGATCCGCTGTTTTCGAAGAGGGTCCAACCGGTGTAATCCAAGGTCTCGAAGCATCCGTTAACGAGTTGGGCATTGCTTCCTACCGTAAATCCCGACAGAGAGAGGCCTGGCCAGTGAACATGAATGCGCGGTCTTCTACGCAACCGGCTCAAATGGCACACCGTAAAGCTCCTGATAAACCCAGCCTAGGAACCGCACTTCGGCTGTGCATAGCGATTCGATCCAGCAGCTTGTCAAATAGATCTTTCGTTCGTTCCGTGAAGGAATCTTCATAGATTCCTGGATGTGAGATTTATCCTGTTCGAGTCCGAAGCTCTTTGCGATTTCCTCGTTGGTCTCCTTTGCTTCACCGAGCGCCTGCAGGAGATCGGTTATCCAACGCCCGAGCTTCTCCTGTGAATCGTTTTCTCCAACAGACTGGATGACGCCGATCGCAAACCGTGCCTCGGCATTCTCAAACGGATATGTCGGGGTTCCGCTTTCCGCGTCCTCGGCCTGCTTCCACTGAAAGAGCTCCTCGACCTGCGGGTGCCTGACCAATGCGACGCGCTGATCGTAATTCAAAAAGAATTCCAAAAGATCCGCCAGCGATGTCGTGTCGATCTCTCCATCGGCGGTTTTTTTCAGTTTCGGCGGCTCGGGCGCGTCATTTTTGCTCATCGATATTCCAACTCAAATTCTGCGGCTACTTCGCCGACCTCGATATCTTTCCTGTTTACCAGTTTTTGCGGGGAGTGCTCACCAAGTACTTTTTCTGCGTCATCTGTAACTACACCCAATTTTCTCAATAGCTCGATACCTACCGCCGGACGTGCGCGATAATCGTCTCCGTCTTCGATCTTAAGTGCTACTGCCAACCCGGCGGGCCATTTTTCGCCAGGCAGAACACCAATCGACCAAACACCCTCGGCTCCCACCTTGCAGACGATCCTGCCCGGCATTGCCCTCATTACCTTTGAATCGAGGCGCACGCTTCCCCCTACATATTCGGGAAATTTCATTTTTGCGGAAACGATCCGGCGGCAGGCCGCTTCGAGGTTCGGGTCGAAGTCCGAAGGCGGATTGATCAGTTTTGCGTATGCCCGCGCCATTGCACGAAGCGAGATCGCAAAATTTGGTGCCGAGCAGCCGTCGGTGCCCATTTTGATCTCACCTGCGGGTACTTCAGTGAACACCGAGACAGTCTCAAGGATCATTCCCTGGAGGGGATCTCCCGGGATCAGATATGTGTCGGGGTCGGATCCGGTATGTTTTGCAAGGGCGAGCATCGCCGCATGTTTGCCCGAACAATTGTTATGGAGTTGGGTAGGTTCCGCACCATGCCTGATCAAGTCCGCCGCGGTTTCCTCGTGAAACGGCGGATGCGCCCCGCACTGCAGGTCGGATTCGGTAAAACCTGCGCTTTCAAGCATCTCCGCTACAAGTTGCGTATGAAAGTCTTCACCCGAATGAGAAGCGCATGCGAGGGCGAGCGCCTTGTCGGAGTATCCGAAGGCGGCTGCCGCGCCGCTTGTTACGAACGGAATCGCCTGGAACGCCTTTGCAGCCGACCTCCAGAAGGTGACCGTATCCGGATCCCCCGCTGAGGCGACAAAATCCCCGTTACCATCGAGAACCACGAGCGATCCTCTATGAATGGATTCCAAAGTACCGTTTCGATAAACATTTGCGAGGACACATGACATAGATTTAAGCGGGATTCGTTAACTGGATGCGATCTGAGCCTTGCCACTTAACATCGAACGGGCGTTTTCACGGGCGGCCTCTGTGATTTCTTCCCCGGCAAGCATACGGGCGATTTCCTCGAGTCGCTCTTCTTCGTTCAAACGACGCACTGTGATCCTCGTCCGTTTGCCATCATCGGATTTTTCGACGAGAAAATGGCTGTCGGCGAGAGACGCGACCTGGGGCTGATGCGTCACGCAGAGAATCTGTTGGTCTTCAGCGAGGCCTTTTAACTTGACCCCAACCGCTTCCGCAACGCGGCCGCCGACACCGGCGTCCACCTCATCAAAAACAACGGCCTTGGAATCGGACCCAAGTCCGGCGGCAGTCTTTAGCACGAGCATCAAACGCGATGCCTCACCGCCGGAGGCGACTTTTACGAGAGGTTTTGGCGATTCACCCGGATTTGCGGAAAAATAAAACTCGACGACATCAATTCCGTCTTCCGCAAAGCCATTCGGCACGCTCTCGGAAAAACGGACCTCGAAGCGGGCCTTTTCGAGCGCGACCGAAGCGCATTGTTCGCCTACGGCGCCCTGGAAACGCTCCGCCGCTTTTTTCCTTTTTCCGCTTAGGGTCCTGGCGGCTTTCAGATATTCATCTTCGCGCTCCTCGAACAACTTTAGAAGCTCCTTTTCCTTTTCTTCGGCGGTCTCGATATTAGAAAGACGCTTCCTGGCTTCTTCGTAATGGCTCAACACCGACTCCAAAGTTCCGCCGTATTTCCGTTTAAGCGCGCCCATCTCAGCGAGTCTGTTCTCGATCTCCTCAAGACGTTCGGGTGAATACTGCACCGAATTTCGGAAATCCCGGACCGATATCGCAAGTTCTTCCAAAACCGCGAGAGCCGATTCTATCCCGTCCTTGTACTCGCCAAAATCCGATCCGAACTCCGTGAGTTCTTCGATCAGCCCGGCGGCTTTGTTCAGACGTGCAATGACCGCGTCATCGTTCTCGTAAAGCAGGCCGTAAGCCTCATCCGAAAGCCTTGAGATCTTTTCGACGTTTGCGAGTCGCTTCTTTTCTTTCTCAAGCGCGTCATCTTCGCCGGCTTCCAATCCAAGCCGTTCGATTTCGGCGGTCTGAAAAGTAAGCACATCCAGCAGCTGCAACTTCTGGGCATCATCCGCGCGGAGGCTGTCCAGTTCTTTTTTTACCTCCGTCAGCCCTTTGTGCAGTTGACGTACCTGCTCGACCTCGGATGTCAGATTGGCGAAGCCATCGAGTATTTCGATATGGTGTGAGGCGTTGAATAGTGTTGCCTGCTCGCCCTGGCCGTGGATATTAGCGAGGAAAAACCCGATCTCTTTAAGAAGACCCTGAGTTACAAGCTGGTTATTTACAAAAACCCGGTTTCGTCCGTTCGCCGCAAGCTCACGACGCACGATAACCGCCACCTCGGGGTCTGCTTCAAATTCGATACCTCCGCCGTCGAGAAGCAATTTTAGTTCGTCTGACGGTTTGAGGAGGAAGAGTCCTTCGATCTGAGCCTTTTCTGCCCCTTCCTTGATCAGATCGTTTGAAACACGCGATCCCGTCAAGGCACCGAGCGAATCGACGATGATCGATTTACCGGAACCCGTTTCGCCGGTGAGGAGGTTGAGCCCGTCCGTGAAATCGACAGAAAGCTCATCTATCAAGGCGATATTCTTTATCTTTAGAAGCGAAAGCACTGTGGAATGATTTTCGTTTTTGAGGATGGTTTTGTAAAGGCGGGCGTCATAAGAAATTAGGAGTCAGGAGTCAACAGTCAGACGGTGCGTGCATATGAGCGTATTGGTCAAAGAACCGAATTTATAAAGAATTAAGCGCCTTCGAAGCTCACCGCTCACCGCCGAGCGGTTTCACCCATAACCCATCTTTGAACTCGCCGTCGGGTGCGAATGTCTTGGTCAAGTCCCGGACATCCCAATTGATCGACCTCGCTTTCTTGTAAAACAGCAGGTGACCGCGCGAACCGATCTTGAGCAGGCCCGTTGTCGAAACCACGAAGTAATCCTCAACGTCGTACTCGTCCAAGCCCTTGTAATCATCCAGGTCCCCGATTTCCTGTACGAAGACCGGCGGGGTCTGATCGGCGCGGCGGCGCTCACGGTTTATCGCAATATCGGCGGTAAAAGGCACCTTAGATTTTGCGAAGTTTACGATGATGGCCTTTCTCAGTATGTAGTTAAAAAGCGTTCCCGTGCTGTTGGATGGAAGTGATTCATAATCCAGCGGATCTGCGGTTTCCTGGGTTCCGTCGACGAGGGACTGGAGTGCCGTGAGATAGGCGATAAAGTTGAGTTTGATCAGATAGCTCTCGTCCCGGCCATGGAAACCGCCCGTTTCGATGAGCATAACCGGCGTCCCCCAGCGCGAGATCATATCGCCGAAGGCACGCGGGTTGTAGTCATCCTCGTACCGGCCGATGTTTCCCTCGATGAACTCATTCAAAGCGCCGATCATCACTGAACAAAGACGTTTATTTCGCTCGTGTCCCTCGTAAGTCGAACCGTCTTCTCTGCCGGAAACAGCGAGGAAAGAATTCGTGGCCTGTTTAAACGTACTGCCGACCGTCGTCAGCTCTTGCTGATTATGGAGATTGAAGCCTATTTCGGGTTCCCAGTCGTCGCGGAGCCGCTTCAGAAGCGCACCCTCCGGCGTTACAAGGCGGCGCGCGTCACGGTTGATGTCGATGAATTGAAGGTTGCGGCGTTGGAAGAGCTCCGCTCCATCGGGGTTCAGCATCGGAACCGCACGAATAGTAACCGATTCTGCGAGTGCCTTGACCCATTCCAGCTCATTTTTGCGGGTTTCAAGGAACGCGAACATGTCGATCAATGCGGAGGTTGCAGTCGGTTCGTCACCATGCATTTGAGACCACATTAAGACCCTGGTCTCTCCTTTTCCCCATTCGATCTGATAGATGCCCCGGTTACCATACGACCGACCGACCTCTTCAACGGTCAAACCGAGCGATGCCAGTTTGCCGACGAATTTCTCGATATCGGCATGGCGGACATTCGAGGCAGGCTTGGTTGTGATATGAAACTCGTCCCAGAGTTCAGCGAACTCTTTGGGAGATTGCACGTCGGCGATTATCGTCATTGTGTTTATAGGCTGCGGAACAATGAGCGATCGGTTCGTGATGAACAGGGGGGACGCTCACTTTAAAGCAACTTAAAGCCAGACTATTACTTATTTGCGGTCAACAAACCAAGCACTTTTTCACCCCGCGGGGACAGCTTGTAGCCGGGTCTCAGGCTTTCTGTGAAACCCAGTTCTTTTAGTTTTCTAACATTGGCCTTGAAGCGGTTTTTTTCAAGCCCGACAGAATCCGCGAGTATCTGAGCATGCGTATTCGGCTGATCCCTGATCATTTTGAGGTATGTAATGGTCCACTTGCCAAAGACTTTTGAATGATCCCAGCGCTCCAGCTTTTTGCGTATTTCCTCGAGCTCGGATCCAGAAATCCTCGTCGATTTTCTGAGTGCCACCCTCGGATCCTCGCCGGCGTATTTTACAGTCACCTTGTAGATTTCGCCGTCGCGGTCTGAGAGCATCGGTTTGAGCTGTTTGACATCAGCAAAACCCGCCTTCTTGGCGTCCACATCCGTGATTTTCGAAAAGGGGATTGTCTCGACTTTCTTGATCGCGAGGACGCCTTTGCGGGTCTTTAATGTGCCGCCGGTTTTTACGGTCGGTCGCTTCCAGCGGCGAAAAACCAAGGAGACTTTTCCCGCCATTATTTTCTCGAGGATTTCGTTTTTGAGAAGCATGTCCTTTATTTCGTTAACAAAGTTGACAATGTTTTCAAATTTGACGCGTTCCAAAAGTTTGATAATCGATAAACGACAAATGATAAATGAAAAAACCTATCCTGCAGCGTCGTAGGCTTTCTTCAGCCATCCAATTACCTTCTTATCGACGTCCGTTTCGCTTTCGACACGAACACGGTGAGAGACCATCGAGTTAAAACTGCCCGAGGCCTCCAGTTTGCCGGCTGGTTTTTCACCTTTCAGGTTGATGCCGATATCGAGCCGCGATTTTGTCGAAGGCTGTATCAGCCCGAATTGCTTTTTTCGACGCAGGCTGACATAGGCCTTCTTGGGGGCGATTTCGACATCGTTTCCGAATGCGCTAATTTCTTTGATCAGACCGTCGTATATTGGACGGAAGTGCTCCTTGCCCTTGTATTGACCATCGACCAGATCTTCCTCGCCGGCGGAGCCCGCATCGGATTTTCTCGCCTTGTGAACCACGAGATTGGCAAATCCATGGGTGAATTCATGCTCAGTTTTTAGGAATTTCATCATCTCGCCATGCTTTTCGAGGCCTGTCGCTTTTACGATCTTTATCCATTCATCGAGCGATTTCCCGGTGTTCTTTTCGAGATTCGCGATCATCGTTTGTTCTGACATAGTTTTAGTTTACAGAGTCTATGGAGTTTACAGAGTTAACAAAGTTAACAGAGTTTACAGAGTTTACAGAGTTGACTGAAAAAAGATTAATGCAAAAGCTTAATGACTCCCAAATGCTGAGAACTCTGTTAGCACTGCCAACTCCGTTAACTCTGTAACTCTGTAACTCCGCCAACTCTGTCATCTATTTTTGTTGTCCAAAAAATAACAGATCAACCGTTTAAACGTAAAGCGTTATTCATAGCAAAGGGTCGGATTTTGTTGAAAATCGGACAAAAGTTCGAATAAGATAGGCCACTGGCCAAATTCAAGGAGATAAAAAAATGAGCAATGCAGTAAGTTGGTTTGAGATATACGTGTCCGATATGGACCGGGCAGCGGCATTCTATACGGCTGTCCTGGGTAAAGATCTGATGGACCTTCCTTCACCCGGCGAGGGACAGATGAAGGCCTTCCCGATGGAAGAAGGCGGCCCCGGCACCTCGGGAGCACTCGTCAAAGATCCGATGGGCCAGCCGGGACCGGGCGGAACGATGGTCTATTTTCAGAGTGACGATGTCGCCGCGGAAGCGGGCCGTGTCGAAAGCGCCGGCGGAAAACTCACTATGCCCAAGACCAGCATCGGGGAGTACGGTTTCATAGCTATGTTTGAGGACACCGAAGGAAACCATGTCGGACTTTATAGCAAGGCGTAGTCCGGGAGTGCGGGTGTGCGAGAGGGCGTGACGTTTAGAGCAAGGCTTGCCTTGCAGATCGGGCGCAGCCGGATAACAGAGTTTATCGAGAGATTCGATTCCGTCGTGCTATGCACGACGCGCCAACGCGAACCGTTGCTCTAAACGAAGCGGGAATATTTTGATAAGAATCTTCATTCATTCGATGTTTGTCGCGGACTCTGACACCCGTCAGACAGATTTTCTTTGCGAAAACAACGCCCGCACCCTCACAGAGATTCTCGAGGATGTGACCGGTTCAAATGAACGCGTTCTCTCGACGATGATCGATGAGACCGGCCGTTTCCGGCCGAATGTCGCAGTATTCTTTGGAAGCGATCAGCAGCTAAAGCTTGAAAAACCGGATG
>JAOTWT010000337.1 GCA_029862725.1 Acidobacteriota bacterium
CGGTTGCATTTTAAGGAATAAGATGTAGAATGCTGTTTGTTGGCGTCCGGCCAATCCGCAGGGAAGAGCTCGCAGAGATCTTACATCTTAGATCGTTTCAATTTAGATCGTTTCAATCTAACTGTTTTAGATTTTATAAAAGGAAGAAGGAATTATGGCTTTAGTCCCTATGGTTGTCGAACAGACTTCGCGAGGCGAAAGAGCGTTTGACATATATTCACGTCTTTTGAAGGACAGCATCATATTCATCGGCACGCCGATCGACGACATGATTGCGAACCTGATCGTCGCGCAACTTCTGTTTCTCGAAGCGGATGACCCGGAACGCGACATTAACCTCTATATTAATTCGCCGGGCGGTTCTATCACAGCCGGAATGGCGGTTTACGATACGATGCAGTTTATCCGTAACGACGTTACGACGATCTGCGTTGGACAATGTGCTTCGATGGGCGCTTTATTGCTCGCCGCCGGTACACATGGGAAGCGCTTCGCACTTCCAAACTCGCGAATCCTGATCCACCAGCCGTCGGGCGGTGCGTCCGGACAGGCGACCGATGTGCGCATCATGGCCGAAGAAATCCTCCGTATGAGGGAAATGACCTCACGGATTCTTTCCGAACACACGGGACAGGATTTCGACCAGGTTGAACTTGACGTCGAGCGCGATCGTATTATGTCTGCGCCACAGGCGAAAGAATACGGCCTGATCGATGAAGTCATCGATCACCGCGAAAAGAAGAAATAGTGCTTCGGGTTCCGCGGAAGCCTTCCCGGGACCCATTCAACTCTCGCCTTAAAGATTTACATATGTCTATCCTACGCCCAGAAGAAGTCTTGCGTTGTTCATTTTGCGGTAAGTCGCAAAACGAGGTTAAGAAACTGATCGCCGGTCCGAGTGTCTACATTTGCAACGAGTGTATCGACATCTGCAATGAGATCATCAACGATGACGAAAAGGTTGAAACGGTAACGACCCGGACTTCATTGCCGAAGCCGAAACAGATCAACGCGTTTCTCGACGAATATGTGATCGGACAGGATGAGTCCAAGAAGCGCCTCTCGGTTGCGGTTTATCAGCATTACAAACGCCTCGAACTCGCAAAAAAACGGAGCGATGTCGAGATCCAGAAATCGAATATTCTTCTTATCGGTCCGACCGGCACCGGCAAAACCCTGCTCGCGCAAACACTCGCGCGGTTCCTGAGCGTGCCCTTCTGCATTGTCGACGCGACGACACTTACGGAAGCCGGCTATGTAGGTGAAGACGTTGAAAACATTATACTTAAGCTTCTTCAAGCGGCTGGAAACGATGTGGAAAAGGCGCAGGAAGGAATCATCTACATCGACGAAATCGACAAGATTTGCCGAAAAGACGAAAACCCATCCATCACCCGCGATGTATCAGGCGAAGGGGTTCAGCAGGCATTGCTTAAGATTCTCGAAGGGACTGTCGCCAATATTCCGCAAAGCGGCGGCAGGAAACATCCGCAACAGGAGTTTCTGCCAATCGACACGACGAATATCCTGTTTATATGCGGAGGAGCTTTTGTCGGCCTCGACAAGGTTATCGATAAGCGGCTTCGCAATAAATCGGTCGGTTTTAAGGCCGACGTTAAGCTTACGAGCGAAAGACGTGCCGAGACCGCGAGCCTCCTTGAGCCGGACGATCTGATCCATTACGGGCTGATTCCGGAGTTTGTAGGGCGTTTGCCGGTTATCGGTTCGTTGCACGAACTTGATGAGCATGCCCTCGTACGTATTCTGACTGAGCCCAAAAATGCCCTCGTCAAGCAATATCAGAGGAAATTTGAGTTCGACAACATCAATCTGAAGTTTACCGAGGGCGCCCTTGCTTCGATCGCAAAACAGGCGTTCAAGCGTAAGGTCGGAGCCCGCGGTTTGATGATGATCCTCGAGGAACTCTTACTCGAACCGATGTATTTACTGCCGTCTCAGCAGAAAGTGAAGGAACTGGTTATCACAAAAGATGTCGCTGAGAGAAAATCGGGACTCTTCGGGGCGGTCGAAAACAAAGAAGCCGCGTAAAATTTCGCAAAAAAATTGGGTGCTGCAGGCGCACAGCCTGCGGCGTTTTTTGTGTTTGGTTCGGTGCGGTTCCGGACTCTGGGCATTGTAAATTGTCACACCGAATGTTTAGAATTAGAAATAAGTGATTAATAGGCATATACAAGTAAACACAACGAGATTCGCAGGAAATTATTGATGGAAGAATACACTGATCAAATGCCGAACGATATCGAACGTTTTCCGATGGTGCCGATCCGGGACGTGGTGATATTTCCATTTACAAAAGTCGCCTTCAAGATTGGGCGGCCAAGTTCGGTAAAGGCTCTCGAAACAGCAATGAAAGGCGATCGTCAGATTTTTCTGGCGACCCAGCATGATGCTTCCATCGATGAGCCGAGTCCGACACAGATTTACCCGGTGGGCACGCTTGGGCGGATCCTGCAGGCCCAGCGGCAGGATAACGGGCAAATAAAAGTAGTTGTCGAAGGCCGCGAGCGCGGTACATCGGTTAGGATCGAGCAAGATCCGGACGGCACGTTTTCGGCTTTTGTCCGCAAGATCGAATCAGTGGATGAATCCGGTGTCCAGACGGACGGTTATCTGCAGCAGATTCACAACCTTGTCGAACAGTTCTTGCGGGCCGCCCCGGATGCATACACGGACGCGCTCCATGCTTCCCTGAGGGGCGTTTCGGCAGCCCAAATCTCGGATTCGATGAGTTCTCACCTCCGCATCGCCGTCGAGGAGAAGCAGCGACTTCTGGAGACGTTCTCGGTTAAAGAACGACTCAAAATGCTGGTTGAGATCCTCGAAGTAGAAATTGAGAAAAAGCAGCTCGATCGGTCGATCCATTCGCGTACCAAGAAACAGATGGACAAGCATCAGCGCGAATACTATCTGAACGAACAGATCAAGGCGATCCATAAAGAGCTCGGCCGAAAAGACGAAAAGGCTGAATTGGAGGAGCTCAAACAAAAGATCGAAGATGTCGGGATGAGCGAGGAAGCAAAAGAAAAGGCTCTCCAGGAGTTTTCGCGTCTCGAGGCGATGCCACCTATGTCGGCGGAAAGCACCGTCGCCCGCACTTATTTGGATTGGTTGATCAGCGTGCCGTGGACAAAACGCACGGACGAGATCGAAGATCTGGTCGAGGCGGAAAGAGTGCTCGATGAAGATCATTACAGCCTCGAGAAGATCAAGGAGAGGATCCTTGAATATCTTGCTGTAAGGCAGCTTGTTAAGAATCCGAAAGGGACAATCCTCTGTTTTGTGGGCGCACCCGGCGTCGGTAAGACATCACTCGGTAAATCGATCGCGAGGGCAACGGGCAGGGAATTTGTGCGCCTGGCTCTCGGCGGGGTCCATGACGAAGCAGAAATCAGAGGCCACCGGAGAACCTATATCGGTGCCTTGCCGGGACAGATCATTCAACTGATGAAACGGGCCGGCACCGTGAATCCTGTTATCCTCCTCGACGAGGTGGACAAACTTGGGAAGGATTTTCGGGGGGATCCGGCCTCGGCCCTGCTCGAGGTTCTCGATCCGGAACAAAATAATACGTTTCGCGATCACTATCTGGACATCGATTACGATCTTTCGAATGTATTCTTTATCGCCACCGCGAATGTAATGCATACGATTCCCCCGGCACTTCAGGACCGGCTTGAGATACTTCATCTGTCGGGTTATACGGAACGCGAGAAGAAGGAAATCGCAGTCCGCCACCTGGTGCCCAAGCAATCCGAGTTTAACGGCCTAAACGAGGAAAACGTTACGTTTGCCGATGACGGCATTCTCGAGTTGATCCGGCATTACACGAGGGAGGCAGGCGTCCGGAATCTCGAGCGCGAAATCGGGTCGTGTTTTAGGAAAGTTGCGCGGAACTTCATCGTTTCGGAAGATACCGAAGACTTCCAGGAAGTAATTGACGCCGAAAAAGTACGCGAACTGCTCGGGACAATCAAGTACCGCAAACAGGATATCGCCCGCAAGAGCGAGATCGGGCTGGTGAACGGCCTTGCTTGGACCGAGGTCGGCGGCGAGGTGCTCCAGGTCGAAGCAACGATCGTGAGGGGCCGGGGCGGCGTTCAATTGACCGGTAAATTGGGCGAAGTGATGCAGGAATCCGCACATGCCGCGTTGACCTGTATCAGGTCGCGTGCCGAGCATCTCGGTATCGATCCGCGGATGTTCAGACGTAACGATCTCCATATCCATG
>JAOTWT010000202.1 GCA_029862725.1 Acidobacteriota bacterium
CATGTACCTGAAGGCGCAATACCAAAAGACGGTCCTTCTGCGGGAATCACGATCGCCACTGCGATGGTATCTGCGATGACACGTCGTGCGGCCCGTCACGATGTCGCGATGACCGGTGAAATAACCCTTCGCGGAAAAGTACTTCCAATCGGCGGCGTAAAGGAAAAACTCCTGGCTGCGCACCGATTCGGCATCAAGAACATAATCATGTCGAAGGAGAACGAAAAGGATCTCGCCGATGTCCCCGAGGAAGTGTTGCACGAACTCGACGTGAAGTGCGTCGATACGATCGACCAGGTTTTGAAAACCGCACTTGTGGGCGATTCAGAAGCCGAACCGATCGAGAAGAATGTTCCTCCCTTGTTCACGGACGATAAGCCTTCAAGCGAGATCAACCTGACTTAGAACCGGTTCCGATCGGGTGCCCGTTCGACGGGGCGGTTATATGAAGGTAAATACTGCCGATTTCGTAAAAAGTGCGTTTGAAGAGCGCCATTGGCCCCGCGGCAGTCGTCCCGAAATCGCATTTCTGGGTCGTTCAAATGTTGGAAAATCGAGTCTTATAAACTCCTTGCTGGGCCGCAAAAAGCTTGCGCGGACCTCTAACACACCCGGCAGAACGCAGTCGATCAACTTTTTCCTGATAAACGAGGCCTTTTGTTTTGTGGATTTGCCGGGCTACGGCTATGCGAAGGTGCCGAAAAAGATCAAGGCCGGGTGGGGTAAGATGGCCGAGGATTATCTTGCCAATCGCCGTCAACTTGTGCTATCAATACAAATAGTAGATGTTCGACACCGGCCTTCGATTTTGGATCTCGAACTTTACGATTGGCTGTCATATCATCACAAAAAAAGCCTCGTCGTCGCCACTAAGGCTGATAAGCTTTCCAATAACAAACTTCGGAACAGTTTGAAGATCGTAGCAGAGTGTATGCCTGGAAGTACGATTTTGCCTTACTCATCCGTTACCGGAAAAGGAAAAGAAGAGGTCTGGCACGAGATCGGGAACGTGCTCAACAGCCGGAATGGCTGATTTTGTTTGATTTTCGATTCCAAATAAGTTATTAATGATTTATCCCAAAAACTCAAACGGGTCTTGCGAGCGATCAAAGGCTAAGGTCTAACGAACCACTTTAGAACTTTCCAGAACTTTCTATTCGAACTAAGTCATTGTAAATTTTAGGTTTAGTTTGTTTCCCGTTGTTACATACATCACATTTTACGTAACGCACCCTGCAAGATCATTTTTTCAAACGGTATTTAAGATGGCAGCAAAAACCACAGAGCGAAAACCAGCTAAAACAAAGCATTCCGAAAACAACGGTCGCGAAAACTCAGGTAACGACATGAAACAGGATAAAAATCCAAAAACCGGCGGTGATAAAAGAGCTGCCGCATCGAAGGCTTCCTCAAACGAGGAAACTCTTGATTTGGCAGAACTTAAAGAGATGTCGATCAGCGAGCTCACGACGGTCGCGAAAGAACTCGATATTGAGGGCGCATCGGGTATGCGCAAGCAGGAACTGATTTTCAAGGTCCTTGCGGCGCAAACCGAAAAAAGCGGGTTGATCTTCTCGCAAGGGGTTTTGGAGACCCTGCCCGACGGCTTCGGATTTCTGCGTGCACCGGAATACAACTATCTTCCCGGTCCCGATGATATCTACGTCTCGCCCTCGCAGATCAGAAAATTCGATCTTCGCACTGGTGACACGATTAGCGGCCAAATCAGGCCGCCAAAAGAAGGGGAACGCTACTTTGCTCTGATTAAGGTTGAGGCGATAAACTTTGAAGCTCCCGAAGCCGCCCGCGAAAAGATATTTTTCGATAACCTGACCCCGCTCTATCCCGATGAACAGCTGAGAATGGAAACGACGGATCCCGAAAAGGTCTCCGCGCGTGTGATCGATCTCGTTACGCCGATCGGGAAAGGACAACGTGCACTGATCGTAGCTCCGCCTCGCACCGGTAAGACGATGCTTCTGCAGACGATTGCGAATTCGATTACGCAGAATCATCCGGAAGTCGCCTTGATCGTGTTGCTGATCGACGAACGCCCCGAGGAAGTTACCGATATGCAGCGTTCGGTCGACGGGGAAGTTATTTCATCAACATTTGACGAACCGCCGACGAGACACGTCCAGGTCGCCGATATGGTGATCGAAAAGGCCAAGCGGCTCGTTGAGCACAAAAAGGACGTGGTCATACTCCTCGACTCGATAACGAGGCTTGCAAGGGCTCACAACGCCGTTGTTCCGCCTTCGGGCAAGATTCTGTCCGGCGGTATCGACTCAAACGCCCTGCAGCGGCCCAAGCGTTTCTTCGGTGCGGCGAGAAACATCGAGGAAGGTGGCAGCCTGACGATTATCGCGACAGCGCTGATCGATACCGGGTCGCGCATGGACGACGTTATTTTTGAGGAATTCAAAGGAACCGGTAACTCGGAAATCCATCTCGACCGCAAATTGTCCGACAAGCGGCTCTTCCCGGCGATCGATCTACAGCGCAGCGGTACCCGTAAGGAGGAACTCCTGCTCAGCAAGGAAGACCTCAACCGTATCTGGGTGATGCGCCGTGTGCTCAACCCGCTATCTTCAGTTGAGCAGATGGAAGTCGTTCTAGAGAGGCTCAGCAAGGCACCGACCAACGCTGAATTCCTCGCGTCGATGCAGAGTTAGATTTACTAAAAGGTTGACCACAAATCGTGAATAGCGGGATGTCCGCTGTTCACGATTTTCTTTTACATGCCTATTGGTTTTTTGCGGATACCGCATTGTGTTACGATCCACCATTTGAAGGCAACGATCTACGATTGATCATTTGAGGAACCCCCGTTACGATGCCCTATGCGAATTGCCGTCCTATCCTCTGAAGCTGTGCCCTATTCGAAAACCGGCGGCCTTGCCGATGTTACCGGAGCGCTGCCAAAGGCGCTCTGCGGTATCGGCGCTGACGCCGTGCTAATTACGCCTTGCTATTTGCAAACCAACGGAGAACACCTTTGGAGCGTGGCGATCGACGATCTCTGGGTGAACTGGAGAGGAGGATCATACCGCGCCCGAGCCTTTTATTCGGAAGCAAACGGTTCTCCGACCTTTTTGATCGACGCCCCGGAGTTCTTTCACAGGGATTCGATATATGGGTACACCGAAGACTACGAGCGCTTTGCATTCTTCAACCAGGCTGCGCTGACGCTCCTAAAGCGCCTCGGTAAGCCCGTCGATATCGTCCACCTCAACGACTGGCATTGCGGTTTCGCGGCGGCCAAGATCGCGCATCTACGCTTTTGGGACGCGTTTTGGAGAAATACGCGGACGGTGTTTTCGATCCACAATCTCGCCTACCAGGGCGGTTTTAGCAACGGCGAGCTCTGGGACATGGGTTTCGGAAGTGAATTCGAAAGAAATCACTTCGCCTTTAACGGTTATGCATCGGCGCTGAAGGCCGGCTTGAGCGCATCCGATATGCTCTCGACAGTGAGCCGCCGGTATGGTTATGAGATCCAGCAGGCGGAGAACGGATACGGTCTGGACTGGCTCCTGAGGCTTCGCCGCGAACGGCTTTTCGGGATTACAAACGGGGTGGATTACGAGGTCTGGGACCCGGAGACCGACCCGGAACTGCCCGCTCATTTTTCGGTTTCCGATCTTAGCGGTAAAAAAGAATGCAAACGCGACCTTCTTGAGCGGTTTTCACTGCCACTCGATCTGGACAGGCCACTGTTCGCGATCGTTACGCGCCTCACGGCTCAGAAAGGGATCGAACTGATCCAACATGCCGCCGGCGACCTGCTTGCGTCCGGTGCTTATTTTATCGCGCTGGGTTCCGGCGAAAAGCAATACGAGGATTTCCTGCAACGTCTGCGCAATGCTGCGCCCTCACAAGTCGGTGTGTTTGTCGGGTATAACGAATCACTGGCGCATCAGATCGAGGCCGGCGCGGATATGTTTCTGATGCCCTCGAGGTTCGAGCCGTGCGGCCTAAACCAGATGTACTCGCTCCGCTACGGGACGGTTCCGATCGTGAGGGCGGTTGGAGGCCTCGACGACACCGTTCGCGACTACGACCGCGTGAATGGCACCGGCAACGGCTTCAAGTTCAACGCATTCAGCCCCGAACGCTTCACAGAAAAGATTTACGAGGCGATCTTTGCATACGCAGATACCGAGGCGTGGCGGCGGATCCAGTATAACGGCATGACCGAGGACAATTCCTGGGAAAGCGCCGCGAAGAAGTACGTCGAGCTCTACCGGCGGACGCTGGTTGGTTAATTCCCTTGTTATAAAGATTAGAAGCTTGCATTTGCCATCGTACTTCGGATTCTGAATCCTTGGGTTCGGCAGGATATGAGGTTTTGGCAATTGATTCTCCTTTATACGCTTAGAAAGCCATTACATTTCCTGTATAATCTCCCGAAACCAGAAACACACATCAACTAAATGCCAAAGCGTACAGATATACACAAGATCCTGATCATCGGTTCGGGACCGATAGTCATAGGCCAAGCCTGCGAGTTTGATTATTCAGGCACACAGGCGTGCCGGGCCCTTCGCCAGGAGGGATTCGAGGTGATCCTGGTCAACTCAAACCCGGCGACAATCATGACCGATACCGTGATGGCCGACCGAACCTACATCGAACCGCTGACGCTCGAATCCGTAACCGCGATCATCGAGAAAGAAAGGCCCGACGCGCTTTTGCCGACCGTCGGCGGCCAGACCGGTCTGAATCTCTCCGTTGCGCTCTTTGAAGAGGGCGTCCTTGATAAATACGGGGTCAAGATGATCGGCGCAAATATCGAGTCGATCAAGGTCGGCGAGGACAGGGAATTGTTCAAAAAGGCGATGGACGAGATCGGTATCCAAAGCCCTAAAGGAGATTTCGCTCACACTTGGGCAGAGGCTGAGGAAATCGTAAAAACGACCGGTTATCCGGCGATCGTTCGTCCTGCCTTTACACTCGGTGGAACCGGCGGCGGGACAGCCTACAACCCAGAGGAATTCGAAGCGATAGTTACGCGCGGGCTTTCGGAATCGCCCGTCACACAGGTCCTGGTCGAGGAATCGATACTCGGTTGGAAAGAGTACGAGCTCGAGGTCATGCGGGACCTGAACGACAACGTCGTGGTCATCTGTTCGATTGAGAATTTCGACCCGATGGGCGTACACACAGGAGACTCGATCACGGTTGCACCCGCGCAAACCCTGACCGATGTCGAATATCAGAAGCTGCGCGACATGTCTTTGGCGTGTATCAGGCGGGTCGGTGTCGAAACGGGCGGCTCGAACATACAATTTGCTGTTAACCCGGCTGACGGTGAAATACGGATCATCGAGATGAACCCGAGGGTTTCCCGTTCATCGGCGCTCGCGTCGAAGGCGACCGGGTTTCCGATTGCGAAAATCGCAGCAAAACTGGCGGTAGGCTACACTCTCGACGAGATTCCAAACGACATCACAAAAAAGACTCCCGCTTCGTTTGAACCGACCATAGATTATGTCGTCACAAAGTTTCCGAAATGGGCCTTTGAGAAATTTCCGGGCACCGAGGATGTGCTCGGCACGCAGATGAAATCGGTTGGCGAAGTGATGGCGATCGGGCGCACATTTAAGGAGAGTCTATTTAAGGCATTACGTTCACTTGAGTCGGTTAAACCATTACGTCTACAGGGCATACCGGATCACCAACTTCAACAGAAATTGACCCGCCCGAATTCGCACAGATTTTCCTATATCACATACGCCCTGCAGCACGGTTATACGATCGAAGAAGTTCACCGGCTCACAAAAATAGACCCCTGGTTTCTGGACCAGCTTCTGCAGGTGATGAGGCTCCAGGACCGGATCGAGGGCCGAAAACTCGAAGATATTCCGACCGATGTCATTCGCTATGCAAAGGAATACTCGCTTTCGGACCGCCGTATCGCTTTTTTGACCGGCTGCAGCGAAGATGATGTCCGATGCCGGAGAACCGATTTGGGCATCGTACCGGTTTATAAACGGGTTGACACCTGCGCCGCCGAATTCGAATCCTTTACGCCATATCTTTACTCGACCTATGAGGAGGAATGCGAGGCGTCGCCGACTGATAGGCGAAAGATCATGATCCTCGGTTCTGGTCCGAACCGTATCGGACAGGGCATCGAGTTT
>JAOTWT010000068.1 GCA_029862725.1 Acidobacteriota bacterium
ACCGATCATTTCCATCGGTTTTACGTCATTGAACATATAGCGGCGGTTCAATCGGTTAAAATAAACCGTTTCTGCCAGTCCGCTCTGAAGAACGAATAATGCGGGCGTTTGTCTATCTGAAACGGCGGTTTCGAATCTGCCAAGTCGTTTTGTCTTGCCTATCTGGGAGAAACAGCGGCGGACACCGGAAGGCAATCCGCAAATCAAACTCTTGGCCGAAATCGCTTTTGAAGCCAAATGCCCGGGAACGAGAGGATATTCGTGTTCCATAGTCTCAATCCTTCTCCCGTGAGATAAAAATTATCCCACTTTGCTCTTTGAAAGATTAGGACGTACGTCACCTGCAAATGTGACAGGGATCACATGTCTTCGTCGTCGGATCTCGGCCCTATGCTGGCTTCGAGTTTCTGTTTGTCGTGAATGTAAACATCCGAGCCCTCGATACTGATCAGGTGTTTCTCCTTGAATTCTTTAAGAAGACGCGTGACTGTTTCGCGCGAGGTGCCGATCATTTGGGCAATTTCCTTATGGGTGTATGAGATGGTTACGTGAGCATCCCTGTGGTCGTCGAGGGCGGTATCGCAATAAGAGAGAAAGAACATGGCAAGCTTGTCGGCTACCGAGTTCGAAAGTCCGAGCGAGCAGATCTGAAGATAGGCTGTTTGATAGTTTTCGCTTAGCTGCTTGACCGCACGGAGGCAAGCTTCGGAATTTGTCTCGATGAAGTTCAAAAAATCAGTGTTTCTGACGAAGTTG
Source organism: Acidobacteriota bacterium (assembly GCA_029862725.1). Taxonomy (GTDB): domain Bacteria; phylum Acidobacteriota; class Blastocatellia; order Pyrinomonadales; family Pyrinomonadaceae; genus Aridibacter. The sequence continues at coordinate 757 of JAOTWT010000068.1, forward strand.
ACCTGGCAGGCTTCGATAACATCTGCGGTCGCGATATGATCAGAATTTGAAACGGCCGAGCTCAAACCGAGTATTTCGCCGGGAGTTGCGATATGCAGAATCACAACCTTTCCGTCTTTGGAAGATGTCGAAAGCTTTACCTTTCCCTGACACAACAAATAGACGCCATTAGAAGGCTGGCCCTGCATGAAGAGAGTCGAACCCTTGGGATATGCGTTCGTGATCTTCAATGATTCGAATAACTTGAGGTTTGTATCCCGGAGATTACAGAAGAAACTTTCTTCGCGGAAGTCGCATTGTTCACATTTGTGCTGGACCTTCAAATCACCCACTTCCTTCATACGATCGTAATATCTGCGAACAAAAAAATAATAGCCTTAATCGAACTATTACTTTATCGAGTTTGAGCGACTAACTCAAGCTACCCGGTCCCGGTTCCCTCCCGGATCTTGCTGCCTTAAACCTTTTGCAATAGTTGGGCGTAAACAGGTAAAAGGCCCGGCTGCCCGAACAGCTGAGGCAAGGCGTTTCGATCCTTTCAACATTTAGGAATTTCTTTTTACCCCGCAGTACGACGGGGAGGGGCAAAAGCCATGAATATATTTCATTCCAGACTTCTTTCTGTGATTACCATCTTCCTCTTTTCGGTATTCGCAATGCTCGTGTTTTTCGGCGCTGAGGTTGCATACCCTACCCTCGCCCAGGAAGAAGCATCGCCTACACCTGAACCAACGCCCGAATTCGACCAGGCTGCAGCAATCGCAAAGATAAGAGACCAAATAAAGGGGAAAGAAAAGCTTCCCGCCGGAGAGGTTTTCAAAAACGTTAAGGACTTCGCCCAGATGCCTGCGGAACGAATACTCGCGGTGATGGAGTTTGGATACGCGAAATCACTCGGTGTCGATTGCACCCATTGTCATACGCCTGAGAATTGGGCTTCCGATGAAAAACGGGAAAAGAAAATCGCACGGGAAATGAGGGCAATGGCAAACAAGATAAACGGCGAGCTGCTTGGATCAATCAAAGAATTCGAAAGCCGGACGGGGCGCAACCGGCCTGTCGTCAACTGTACGACCTGTCACCGCGGCGCGGTGATTCCGGCGACAAATCTCGGGAAGTAACATTCCATCATTGATCAAATATATCAATTATCATTCAACAGCGATCACGCGCGGTATTGGATCCCGGGGCTTGTCACATGGAGTACAATTTGGGATCAGGTAATTCTTCGGATAATTGTTAATTGGTTGCTATAAATGGAAAGGCTATGAACAGAAGAGAATGGCTAAAGAAGTTCGGCAGTGCGGGTGCGCTGTTTTTGGCGTCACCTGTTTTCGCGTGTCAAAAAGGGGCGACGGGAATTGAAGTAGCGCGACGGTCCGCTAAAGGCGCCGTATCAAAGATCGCCTTTATCAAGACATCCAATCGCGTAGAGGGCGTAAAACGCGCGATCGAGCTCCTCGGTCTTAAAGATCAATTCCAGGACAAATCCGTATTCATCAAACCAAACTACAACAGCTCGGATCCTACGCCCGGATCGACACACAACGACGTACTTCAAACCGTCATTGACGAACTGCGTGTTTTGAAAGCGGGTTCGATGACGATCGGGGATAGAAGCGGCATGGGCGATACGCGAGCGGTTTTGGAAGCACTCGATGTCAACTACATTGCCAAAGACGCGAAAGCCGGGACGGTTGTGTTTGACGAGTTGAAGGAGGAAGACTGGCAGGCATTTCAATACAAAGACAGTTTTTGGAAGAGAGGATTCGCAATTCCCAAGACTGTGATAGCTTCGGACGCGATCGTAAATCTGTGTTGCCTTAAGACGCATCGATACGGAGGTCATTTTACGCTCTCACTCAAGAACTCCGTAGGACTCGCCGCTAAATACGTTCCCGGTAACGATTACAATTTCATGCGCGAGCTTCATTCTTCCCCCGATCAGCGCAGGATGATCGCCGAGATCAACGCCTCGTACAAACCGGGGTTGGTTGTAATGGACGGTATCGAGGCTTTTACGGATGGGGGGCCGGCAAAAGGCAAAAAAGTGAAATCAGAAGTGATGATTGCGGGCACTGACCGGGTGGCGATCGATGCTGTCGGTGTCGCGCTATTGCGGCACTTTGGGACAACATCCGAAGTCGAGAAAGGCAAAGTTTTCGAGCAGGAGCAGATCGCGCAAGCGGTCAAACTGGGCCTGGGTGCTGCCGGTCCTGATCAGATCGAGTTTTTGACCGACGGCAAGGAAAGCGCTGAGTATGCGCAGAAGATCAAACGATTACTTTCGTAATCTCATTTTTCAATTATCATTTATCAGGGATCAATAATCCGTCCAAAGTATTGACAGCTTCTGGCTTTCGAAACGGAACTTACGAAAGAGTGTTTTAGGATCACGCGCCTAATTCCAACGCCGATAAATGATAGTTGATAATTGATCAATGAATTTCGCTGATCGAAAACCTTGGAGATTGATTATGTGGATATCTACTGTGTTTATTCCTATTGTCTAGACTTACAAAAAGGTGCTCTGAAAAAAGCCGGATGCGAAAAAATCTATCTTGATTCAGTTAGCTGGACAGTCCGTTATTATTTTTATGGTTGTCTAGACAGTAAGAGATTGCGTTAGTCGCTTTAGAACAATACATTTTTGAGGATTATTCTTGAAAGCGAAATTATGCCAATATATTCGCCATTTTCCTCAACTGGTGCCATCCGCAAATCCGTACGAATCAGTAACCTGGCAACGTGCCTGACGTCCATAGTAGATGGAACGGTAATGAGGGGTTTTCTCATTATTTCGAATACATGGACTTCTTCGGAAGTTCTTTCCGGAATTATCACACCGCGTATTAAGTCTCTGATGGCAACAATTCCATAGGCATCCTGATCGTTTCTTTTTTTTACAATCAGGAATTCGACCTTCTCTCTTCGCATGGTATCCACAGCCTCTTTGGCGGTCGCCAAAGCGTCAATGAAGACTATGTTTTTTTCCATCATTTCCCTGGCACTTTGAAATTCTCTTTTTGAATTCATACTCTCAATATCATTACACTAGTTTATTAAACATACTCGTCACGAGCCTGGTCCTTGAATACGCTCATTTGGCTTTCCAATCCAATGGCGTGTTCAATTGGTATCACAAAAGCGATACCCGTCCCGGGTTCACCAAATTTACACTGAGTTTTTATCGTGTCCAGCAGCTTCAGCACCATATGTTCTTCGACAAGAAAGGTGACGATATCCGTTTGATCTTCGACGGTCAGACCAAAAAAAGTTTTCCCTTCATTTACTCCGGTTCCTCTCGCCGGGGTAATCGTAGCTCCGGTAGCTCCTTTTTCCTTCATCGTATCGACGAGTTTATCGGTAATCTGCGGCTTTACCATTGCCATAATCAGCTTAAATTTCATTTTTTTCGTTTCTTTGAATACAAAATCTGCCACTCTATTATCTGAGCATATGCCAACACCGAAATGATCGGGAACAGGCTTGCAAATGCAATCAACCCAAACCCATCAATCGCGGGGCTCCTACCGGGCACCGCGCTGGAGAGCCCCAATCCGAGTGCAGCCACCAATGGAACAGTAACTGTCGAGGTTGTCACGCCCCCTGAATCGTAGGCTAGCGCAATAAGCTTTTTCGGGGCAAAAATTGTCTGGATGATCACAATTACGTATCCGGCCAAAATATAAAGATGCAAGGGTGTGCCTGTAATAATGCGAAAAGTTCCCAAAGTCAGTGCAAATGCAACTCCCAACGCCACGGTTATTCTAAGCCCCCATTGGCTGATCGTTCCGGCAGACACCTCATTCGCTTTCATCGCAACAGCGATAAGCGATGGCTCGGCAATCGTGGTCGAGAAACCAATTAACGCTGCAAAAATAAAAATCCAATAGTACGACCACCAAAAAACTTCATTTGCTCCATTATTACTTACAAAAACAGGATCAGATAATTGAGTAGCCATTATTTCGCCAATTGGAAATAGTGCTTTCTCCAAACCCAAAAGGAACAACGCGAGTCCAAGAATAACGTAAACGCCCCCTAAAATCATCTTCTTTGAATTGGGGATCGGTCGCTTCAAAATCACCAATTGAAAAAACACAATAAGCGACAGGATCGGCAACACATCTCGTACCGTATGGATCAAAGTCTGAATGAAATCTTGTAACAAATTTAGCATTGAGACCCTTATTAAAACCAGATCAAACCGTATCCCATTACAAAAACCATCGGCAGAAGAGATGCAAACGCGATCAGTCCGAACCCGTCAATCAAAGGATTCCTGCCTTTGATTGTGTTTGAAAGCCCAACTCCCAGAGCTGCCACCAAAGGAACAGTAATCGTGGAAGTCGTAACTCCACCCGCGTCATAAGCCAACCCTATGATTTCGCGTGGAGCTATAATCGTCATCAACATCACAATTACATATCCGCCGATGACCAGGTAATACAATTTCCATCCCTTGAGTATCCTCACAACGCCTATCACAATGGCTAGTCCGACAGAGAAGGCGACGGACAATCTCAACCCCAATGCATAGGCGCTTTTAGTTGCGGCACTTTTGTCAATCAAACCCGTATCGGCAGAAATCTCCGAGGCTTCTTTTGCGATAGCAATCAAAGCAGGCTCTGCAATTGTTGTGGAAAAGCCAAGTGCGAATGAAAATATCACCAACCAAATCAGACTCCCTTTTTTGGCGAGAGCGTAGGCCAGGGTTTCTCCGATCGGAAATAATCCGATTTCCAAGCCTTCGATAAAAAGCATCAATCCGACAATCACAAAAAGACTGCCAACCAATACCTCCCAAATTTGCGGAAATGGCTGTTGGATTACGACTATCTGAAAAAAAACAACGACCAAAATTATCGGAATTAAATCCGTAATCGCGGTCATTATTTTTTTCAAAAAGATCGTAATTGCCTGCATTTAATTAAACCACTTTCTGTTCCTCAACCTTGCGATGTTCCTTTGAAGTTTTTTGAACGAATGAATAATCATCATCAACCTCGCTTTATCGATCAGGAACTCACGACGATCTAATTTATCCGGTCATCCGAACGTTACCCCGGATAAAAGCCATTCATCAGTTGATTCAAAACTCTTGGTCTGACTGGTTTCCCGATCCGCGTCGAATCAGATGTTTTGCTCTCCGTTGAATCCGTCGGATACGATCTTATCAACAATCAACGGAGCGTAATCCATTCTACTAAAGGAAGATTCATCAAACGAAAACGATCACTCAATCGATACAATGCCGATCATATCAACGGTATTCTGATGTGCAGGTCTATTCACTTCTCCTCGGGAAGGTTTTTTGCCATCAGCCTAAGATTGACAGGTTAAAGCTTCTTCAGCACTTTTGATGCAATGTTCAAATTTAAGACAGGATTCTACTGAATATTCCTTTGAAAATTATTGACTAAAACTGATGCAGCGTTCGCACAGCATTCGGGTCGATCGCGTAAAATGATCTCAATCTAAGTATGAAATATGAACCACTGAGCCAAAGATTCGGCACTTTTCAGCGGTTACTTTGAGAATTGCTATTTAGTGAAGATTCCTTTTCTTTTTCTTCTTTATCAGCAATAACAAGCCGATAAAATTCAAGCGGATGAACTGGATCAGACTTTGACCAACACACCGAATTGGTTTCCAGACTTACCGCCTTGACTGTTCGCCAACGCAATTTATTCTGCGACGTTAGTAATAGCAATTTCAGGCTTCCCGTGCCACCACGCCAATCTGTCGGTTCATTCGCCGCGCCAACAATCTTTACAGTATCCGATGGCAAAGTATCACTTACCTGAATACTGTCTAAGTTTGGGGGAGCACATCCAACCAAACTTTGGTTTTCTCCAACTGAAACAGGGATTCCCCAAAAAGTGTCGTCTTTATCACGAAATAATCCAATTTTGTCACCGGTTCCGTATTGATCAGGAGTCGGCAAATTCGCCACCGTAATTATTTTCCCGAATCTTTTTTCTAATTCTTCAGCTGAATTCGTATACCCATGACGGGGGCGTTCTTCCACACAAGCGGACACGAATGCCACAAAAAAAATCAAACTCAAGGTGATACTCGATTTTATCGCACTAAAATGTCGATCGCTGGATTTATAAACTGGCCTCTTTTTCATACTTTCCATCATTAACCAGCTCGCGGTAGAAATCGCGTATTATGAACAAACGGGCTATGCAGAAATAATAGATGAATCCATTGAGCAATAACAAGTTCATGCCAAATTGCACCACAGGGGATCGGGCAAAACAATCTGAGTGATCTTTGCGTACTTGGCGTCAAAAATACCTGGGATGCACCGCCGGTTTCTCGAACCAGGCAATCAACCCCTCCGCGTTCGCCGCATTCTCTGCGGCGGAAATCTTCTGCTAGAATAGTCCTTAACAAACAACCTGGAGCAACTTATGAAAAAGCTATTAGTTTTTGTATGCCTTTTTGTCTTCGCCGTGCCGTCTTTTGCTAAAGACATGAGTTCCGAAATCGCGGCTGCCGCGGAAAGAATCAACCCGCAGGTGATCAAATGGCGACGCCATTTTCACGAGAACCCGGAACTTTCGAATCGTGAATTCAAAACGGCAGAAATGGTCGCGGCGCATATGCGCTCACTCGGGTTTGAAGTACGCGAAAAGGTTGGCAAGACCGGTGTCGTCGCGATCCTGAAGGGCGGCATGCCGGGTCCGGTGATCGGGCTCCGTGCGGATATGGATGCGCTTCCGGTAAAGGAAAGAGTCGATATTCCGTTTGCTTCAAAGGTTACCGCGGATTATCTGGGGACGATGGTCCCGGTAATGCATGCCTGTGGTCATGACACACACATCGCGATCCTGATGGGAACTGCCGAAGTCCTCGCCGGTATGAAGGACAAGATAAAGGGAACGGTCGTGTTTATCTTCCAGCCCGCCGAGGAAGGGCCTCCGGGCGATGAGGAAGGCGGCGCGGAACTGATGGTCAAGGAAGGCGTAATGGACAACCCAAAGATCGACGCGATCTTTGGACTTCACATCAACTCCCAGACCGAGATCGGCCAGATCGGTTATAAGAGCGGGGCCGCGATGGCCTCTTCAGACTGGTTTACGGTCAAGATCAAGGGAAAACAGGCGCATGGTTCGGCTCCATGGGCGGGTGTCGATCCGATCGTCACCGCGACACAGATTATCCAGGGATTTCAGACAATCGTCAGCCGGCAGTCGATGCTGACGCGAGCACCGGTCGTGATCACGGTCGGCAAAATAAACGCCGGTGTTCGTGAAAACATCATTCCCGAAACACTCGAGATGGCCGGGACCATCCGGACGCTTGATTCCGATATGCAAAAAGATGTCCACGAGCGTATGCGGAACACGGTCAGGACGATCGCCGAAAGCCAGGGCGCGACCGCGACGATCGAGATCGATACAAAGACTCTTGTGACATCGAATACACCCGCGCTGGTCGAACAAATGCTGCCATCGCTTTACAAGGCGGCCGGACGAGAAAATGTTTTCCTGCGCGAGTGGACGACCGGGGCGGAAGATTTCTCCTACTTCGGCGAGAAAGCGCCGTCCTTCTATTTCTTCCTCGGCGGTATGCCAAAAGGCCAGGACCCCGCGAAGGCACCGGGCCACCACACGCCCGATTTTTATCTCGATGATTCGCGTCTGGATGTAGGTGTGAAGGCTTTCTGCAATATCGTTTTTGATTATTCTTCGGAGGTGTAGAGTGACGGCTTCAGCCGTGATCTTTCCCGGATTCGCGCGTAAACCCGTCACTCTAAACCACTTTGAACTATCTAATGGTGCGCCCGATCTAAAGTAATGGAGGGACCCAAGGAAAAAGCCAGCAACCCCGCGAACGGCCGGACCGGACAGGCCTATATCCTCTTCGCACTAAGTCTGGTCTTCGTTGTGATCCTCGGCTCCACCGTTCAGTTCTGGTCGGTCCTATTCGGATTGGGTTTCACGGAACTCGTGTTGATCCTGTTACCCGCGATCCTGTTTGTACGCCGGAAACGGTTGCCGGTTTTCGAAGCGCTACGTTGGAAGCCGGTACCCGCGACAACCGCAATTCTTAGCGTCGCGGTCGGGATAACGGGTTGGGGTATTGCCGCCGGGATCTTTGTGTTGTCGGAAAACGTTTTGGGCGAGGGACCGGTGACCCAGGCGCTCATCCCACAGACAGTTCCGGACTTGTTGTGGATCTTGTTTTTCGCGGCGCTTTTGCCGGGTTTTTGTGAGGAATCGCTGTTTCGAGGTGCTATTCAGGGAATCCTCAGGCGAAACGGGAAAGCAAGAGCTGTTGTTATTACGGCGCTTCTCTTTGCGGTATTCCATGTCAGTCCGTGGTCATTCGTGCCGGCTTTGTTTCTTGGGATCGTCTTTGGGGTCCTCGTCGTGCGGACCGGTTCCACGGTTCCCGCTATCCTGGCGCACATCGCCAACAATGCGACCGCGTTTACCGTTTCGTATCTCTATCATGATCAGCCCGAAACAAGAACCTATCTCCTAATGGCAGGACTCGCCGCGGCGTCATGTATCTTTCTTCCTTTATTCTTGTTTTTGACCAGTGCAAAATACGACGTTCCGCCCGTATTGGCAGCCGTGCCGGCAGCTGTCGAACGAAAAGGTGCCTGGCTGCTCGGTCTGATTGGCGGAAGCGTTTTGGCGGTCATCGCGGCCGGGGTTGTAGCGATTCTGCTGTCTGTCGATCTGCGCAGCGTACCAGATGACGCGCTGGCACCGGATGTCCGGCGCGGCGACCAGCTTATCATTTTTAAGGCGACCTTTGTCGAACTGGACCTCGAAGAAGGGGACGTGATTATCTATCGCAGAGATGGAGAGACAGTTTTGCGGAAAATCGAGCGGTTGGATGCTGAAAACGCGTGGATCCGCGAGGACGGAAGCGAAAAGCGTCTGACGAGGGCGGAGATATTGGGAAAAGTGGTCCAAATCATAAAAGCTTCGGAGCTGACAAACAGTGTCGAATGATCGGTTCCAAAATTGAAAAAACTATTTTAGCAGAGCATGACGAGCTCGAGGCTAAAGAAGGAATCGAGATACTTGACGCGTGCGAATCAGATCCAAGCCGTTTTGCAGGAATGGCAGAGGAGATCGCGAACTACCCTGCGGCACCATTTGGCGACCGCGATCTTGAGTGATCTGATCGTAGGAATGGCATCGGCCGGTCACGATATTCACCCCGACAAGACCCTAAGCCCTTCATCAACGAAGCCGGCGTTAATGAGTCGCTGCGAGGCAAGGGAATCGGGCGAAATCTGATTCAAAGACTTTGCGAACATGGCAAAACGCTTGGCCGCACATCCGCGTGGGGTGCGACCGATCCGGCAAATGTTGCAGCCAGTAAAGCGGCGGCCGGCGGAGTGCGGAATAAGGGAGTCTTATGTGATGTCCGAATTCGAACTGGAAGTCTGGCGGGTTCAGGGCGTTTCCGAATTCGGCGAGTACTGTGAAGTCGCCGTGCCTGTATCCTGTATTCTTTAAAGGATGGAAGAAATAGAATTTACAAAAGAAGAAAAAGACGCGATCGTCGCGAAGATCAAGGGGTATTTCGAAAGTGAGCTGGATCAGGAAATCGGCCAGTTCGACGCCGAATTTCTACTCGGGTTTTTTTCCCAAGA
>JAOTWT010000568.1 GCA_029862725.1 Acidobacteriota bacterium
AGATCGACGCGGTAAAGGGACCCGTCGCGAGTCATGCTCGAAAGCGCGGTGACAAAATACTCGACCGCCTTTGCATAAAATTCGGCTCTTGTGACGGACGGCACTGGACACGGCGGTTCGTCGTCAAAGATCATCACAAGGTCCAGATCGGAACCCAGGTCCATGCCTCCGCCGCCGAGTTTCCCGAGCCCTAGGGCGGCGAGCGGAAAGGCGGCGAAAGCGTGACCGTAAGATCGCTTCAATTCGTCTTTTGCAACGGCAGCCGCTGTCTCGATCGCGGTCTCAGCGAGCCTCGTTTGGGCGCCGCGGGATGTTTCGAGATCGATTTCCCGGTATGCGTCGTGTGCCGCGATCCGGCTGATCACACGCGATTTGATTTTTCGCATTTCGGCGAGACGCGCCGCAAAAGTCGGCTTTGCCATGACCGGCTCAAAAAATCCCGTTTGAAGATCCGCTTCGACGTATTCCTCTCCCGGATGCGGGAGCGTTTCGACCAGATTAGGATTTGCGGCAATCAAACGCGCAAGCGGCGGGGCCTCACGAGAGATTATCTTAAGGCCGTCGAAGTCGCCAAGGGCCTGGAGTTCCGCGGTGTCGGACTTTTCAAGCGATGTGAAAATACGGCCCAGTTCGCGGTCTTCGGGTTTTCTCGCATCGAGCGACTTTGAGCGGACCGAAAGAGAGTCTCCCGGTCGCCGAATATTCTTGTAAACACGTCGCTTACATTGTCGGTATTCTTCGCAAGCTGATCATCAAAATCGGCCACAAAATGAATCCCCATCCTGTGGGAAATAAGAAGCCGCTTTTCAGGGGCGTCGGGGACGCGGTGGGTCTGGAGTCCGTGTTCCATCTGCAGACGGTGTTCGAGACGACGCAAAAATGCGTAGGCCTCGAACAAGTTCGTCAATTCGGAATCGGTGATCAACCCACGGTCTGCGAGACGTGCGAGGCTTATGAGAGTATGCGACGAACGCAGCCATTTATCGGTCCCGCCGTAAGCGAGCTGAAGGGCCTGGGCGATAAACTCGATCTCGCGGATACCGCCACGGCCGAGTTTTGTGTCGAATCCTTTCGAAACATCTTCTTCGGCGTTTATCTTTTCTTTCGAGAGCCTTACGTTTTGCAGTGCCTCGCGGGCGGTCAGCTCGGCCGAAAACACATGCGGCTCAACCTGCGCAAAAAAGTCGTCATAAAGAGAGAGTTCGCCGGCGCTGGCACGCGAACGGATCAATACTTGGCGCTCCCACATTTGGGCCTCTTCCTTAAAGTATCTGACAGCCTCATTTACAGAGATAGCAAGGCGCCCGACGCGGCCGTGAGGCCTGAGACGCATATCGACACGGTAAGCCGCTCCCTCGCCGGTCTGCGTCCCGACCAGCTTTGTGACGTGCTCGGCGAGCTTTATAAAGTACTCGCGGTTTGTCGTCGTACCCCTCGAGCCGTGACCGGAGGTTTCACCTTCGTGCGAATAAAGGAACAGGAGGTCGATGTCGGATGAATAGTTGAGCTCCTTCGAACCCAGTTTCCCAAGCGCGCAGACGCAGAACCCGGCGTGTATTTGTTTGCCTTTTTCGTCGATTGCGAGCGGGATTCCGAAGCGGTTTTCGAGTTCCTGCCGCGACACGTCGAGAGCGTATTCGAGTATGACATCCGCGAGAATCGAGATCTCCTCGGTGATTTCGGCAATCGAGCCGAGGCCCCTTATGTCTTTCAAATAGACACGTATAAGTTCCCGCCGCCTAAACCTCGCCAGCAGCACACCGGTTTCGAGGGTTGAATTCGTTAGAGCAAATCTGGCGAGTGACTCCCGCAGCCCTTCCTTATCCCGGATCGCCGCAAAATTCCGCGCTCGTCTGAGCCATGATATGTAGTTTGGGTTTTGAAGGATCGTCGTCGAAAGCAAAGGGCTGAAGGCCGCAATGGTGAGCAAGTCGGAAAACAGACCGTGATTTTTTTCGAGCCGCTTTGCGATCGCGGGATGCTGTTCGCTGAGCCTGCCGTAGAAACGCAGAGCCGCTTGCTCGTCCGGGAGGTCCTTGGTCAGTTTTTTCAGCTTTTCCATTTTTGACCGGAGGTTACTTGATGTTAAATGGTAATTGAAAAATGGAGAGATTTGAATTTCAGGTTGGTGAAAGTTTCCACCGTCGAAGGCTCGACGACTTCTTATTTAACGAGTTTACGCATTACAGCAAGGCCTACCTGCGGAACGCCGTAAAAAATGAATTGTGCGAGGTCAACGGCTATGTTGCGAACACAGGGATCGAATTGCGCGAAAACGACTTTATCGAGATATTTGTCGACAGCGAGAATGCGAAATCGATGCTCCCGCAGG
>JAOTWT010000570.1 GCA_029862725.1 Acidobacteriota bacterium
AGTATAGGCCTCGTTTACATCACCGGTTCCGGTTCCGCCCGAAACCAGGCCGTAGGAATAGTTTCCAAAAGCCGCTACGGTCTTGACGTTCTCCAGGGGCAATGCCCGGTTATAGTTTTTCAGGAGCACCATGCCTTCCGATGCCGCTTCGCGGGCGACAGCGGCATGGCTTTTGAGATCCGGACTGTTGGACGGCTTGTAGTCGGCGAACGCCGGCGACTGGCGGATGACGTTCAAAACGCCATCGATATTTCGATCCAAATCGCGCTCGTTCAATTGTCCCGATCTTACGGCACCGATTATGGCGCCTACCTGGACCGGAAGGCCGGGCATGATCAGATTATTGCCGGCCCTTGACTGGTCGACGGGATTTGCACCCGCAAACCAGTCGGTCATGACAAAGCCCCGAAAGTTCCAATCTTTGCGGAGTATTCTCGTAAGCAAATCGGCACTCTCCGAGGTGTAAACACCGTTGATTTTGTTATACGAACTCATTACCGTCCAAGGATTCGCTTCCTTTACGGCGATCTCGAAACCGCGCAGGTATATTTCCCGAAGGGCGCGTTCGCTTACCCTCACGTCCATGGTCATGCGGTTTGTTTCGTGGTTGTTGGCGGCGAAGTGTTTGATCGATGTGCCGACGCCATTCGACTGAACACCCCTCACCATTGCCGCCGCGATTTTTCCCGACAAGAACGGATCTTCGGAATAGTATTCGTAGTTGCGGCCACCGAGGGCGTTCCGCTGAATATTCATTCCCGGTGCCAGGAGAATATCCACCCCGTATTCCCGAACCTCTTTGCCCATGGTTCTGCCGACGCGATCGACCAATCTCTCGTCCCACGACGACGCCAGAAGCGATGCGACCGGAAATGCCGTTGCAAAATAGCTTCGATTTTCGCCATTGCGGGTTGGCGAAATACGAAGCCCGGCCGGCCCGTCGGCCAATATAAGTGCGGGAATTCCAAGACGGGCAAGCGAAGCGGTCGAACCGGCGGCCCCCGGAACCTTCTTATGCGCGTCTCCGACGTCCGGCGGAAACCCCTCAATCCCCGGGGGCGGACCACCAGGGAATTCCATCCCCATTCCAACCAAAAGGCGTGCTTTTTCCTCCAATGTCATTGCCGCAATCACTTCAGCATTCGAGGTTGTCGAAAGTGTCGGTGCGGTTTGGCTTACTAAGTACGAGGCCAGGGAGACAATTAAGATCGCTAAAAGGAGCAAAGTTTTCTTCATTATTTTTTGTGCTGTGGCCGACACCGCTCACCGTAGTTGAGAATGTAGCCGCAAAATGACCTGCGTAATGGGTTATGATATCCGATAACTTCGTACACCCGAAGCCCGGGAGTTTTAAGTCTCAGACATTGGACTTGCGGAATTCTGGCGAGTATCAAGTGAAAGAATGCGATTGAGTTGGATTGACGGAGTTCACGCCTGACAGCGTAACTCTGCGGCTCGAAGCAGAATCCGCAGAATGAAAAGAGTATCCATAACATTGCTGATCATAATACTTACAGCTGCTTCGCTGGTTGCTCAATCCCGGCGGCGCAACCGGTATGTCGTCGGCGACCTACGTATCCACACTCTCGAGAGCAAGATTTTTGACAACACACGCAAGCTGAGGGTACTGGTCCCAAGCGGTTACAACCGGAGCGCGACCGATTATCCGGTGCTCTATTTAAACGACGGCCAGAATCTTTTTGACCCGAACACCTCACAGGCAAGCCAGACAGAATGGGGTGTCGACGAAACGATACTTTCGCTTGTCAGTTCGAGGCTGATCGAAAAAGTGATCGTTGTCGGGATCGATAATGCCGGCAAACGGGAACGGGCGAATGAATACCTTCCATGGAAAGACGAATTTCTCAGCCCGCCGCTCGAGAATCCCCAAGGCTCTAAGTATCCGAGCTTTGTCGTCGATGAAGTCATGCCGTTTATAGAAGGAAAGTACCGTATTCGAAAGGGCGCCAAAAACACTGCGATCGGAGGTTCCTCTTACGGGGCACTGGTGTCGCTTTTCACTGTCCTTGAAAAACCTGGTGTGTTTGGGAAAGTGATTCTCGAAAGCCCCTCGTTTTATGTAAACAATGCAAAGATCCTGGAAGTGAGCGCTAATCAGGATGTATGGCCCGAAAAGGTCTACCTGGGCGTTGGCACAAACGAGCTTGGAAACACAAAATGCGATCCGGCGGACGAATCTCAGGAAGCCGTGTCGGACGTTCGGAAGCTCGAGAAGATACTGGCGGGCAGGGCCGAAGTGAAAGTCATCGTCGAACCGTGCGCTGTTCATAGCGAGATCGCCTGGGGTAGCCGTCTGACAGACGCGCTGG
>JAOTWT010000569.1 GCA_029862725.1 Acidobacteriota bacterium
GAATACTCGGTTCGGAGCTCGTGAACAAACACTCGGGGGAAAAAGTGTGGTTCAACCTGCGGCGTTCCAAGGTTGACGACCTGAAACTGCCGGTCTCGCCGGCGATCGCAAGGAGCCGCGACAATCTCGTTCCGGGCGACATACTCCGCTCGATAAAGTTCTTGTTCGCCAGCCAGGATTTTTATGGGGGATTTACAGAATCGGTGGTTAAATACGGAGACTATGAAGAGGCTTCTTTCGATAAGCCCCCGGCATCACTGAATGACAAAGTTTTTGTATTTCCGTATGACTGGAGACGTGACAATGTCGAAACAGCAAGGCTGCTGGTCCGTAAGCTCGCCGCCCTCAAAAAAGCGTCAGGGGAAAAAGAAGTAAAATTCGATATAGTCGCGCATTCGATGGGCGGGTTGATCGCCCGCTACGCGGCGATGTATGGCGACCGCGATTTGCCGGTTCGGAGACCGCGGCCCAATTGGCGCGGGGCGGTACTGATAAACAGCATCCACATGTTCGGGACTCCTAATCACGGGGCGGCGGATTCCTTTCAGGTGCTGCTCGAAGGCTTTGGGGCCGTGAAGGGGATAAACCTGCCTTTTGTAAGGGACTTGAGTCCGGTAGAGGTGTTCACGATGCCGGCCCTGTTCCAGTTGCTGCCCCACAGCGATGTCGACATGTTTTACGACGAGGACTTAAAACCCCTGAAAGTAGACATTTACAATTACCGGACATGGGAAAAGTACCGTTGGTCGATATATGGCGAAGATGGGATTTTCGATAGGTATACTGAAGGTGAGATCGCGCGCATGGAACAGTATCTCGAGGCCGTGCTGAAACGGGCGAGGGCTTTTCAGGGTGCGCTCGATGCGGGTTTTGCGGGCCCGGTCAGGATAGTCTCCTACGGAAGCGATTGCACCGATACGGCCGACGGCTATTTACTTCTGAAACGAAACGGGACCGAAACATGGACAACCTTGACCCGGCCACAGGAATTCACGAACTCCAGGGGCGAAAAGGTCGGTATCCGTACGGTCAGGTCTGTGATGATAAAACCAGGTGACGGCCGTGTAGCTCGCAGATCGGTTCTGTCGGGGCTGCCTGACAACGCCGAGTCCCATTTTGAGTGCGCCGGCCACGACGGGCTTCTTTCAAATTCGCGGTTTCAGAGAATGATTTTGAACCGGTTGGCCGTAAATCCGTCCGACTGACAACGGGCTGATTCCGGAGCGAATTCACAAGAAATGCAGCTTTAGGGATCCAGAACGGCGAGTAGTTTGTCGGCCCACTCCGAACCATTTGCCCGCAGGATTTCGTACTGGACCTGGGCCATATTGCGGTCGCCGTTCTTCATGTAAGCACGTCCTAGGTTGAAACGCGCCTCGTCAAAAGCAGTCTCCATATTCAGCGCATTTGTGAATGCCTCGATGCTCTTGTCCTCTTTCCCCTGAGCCAGAAATGCCTCTCCCAGATAGTTGTAGGATTTCGCGTCGATCCTGTAGTTCTGAAGATTCTCAAATGCAGAAATCGCTTTTTTGTAGCGCTTCTGCTTCATATATGCCGATCCGATCATTTCGAGAGCATCGGCATGATCCGGTTTAAGACTGATTGCGCGCCGGTACGCAAGAATTTCTTCGGACACCCTGCCGAGACGGTTATACGAAAGCCCCAGCGCATACTGTAATTCCGGATTGTCTTGATCGATTACGGCCGCTTTTTTGTATGCTTCGGCGGCTGCTTCAAAATCATCCAACGCAAAACTCGAAGCGCCGATATTGGCCCAGGTCTCCGGCCATTCGGGCCGCAGACGCGCCGCATTCCCAGAGGCAGTAAGCGATTCTTCGTGCATCCCCAACATCCCGTAGCAAAACCCTACCTGGTACCAGGCCTCGGCATAATTGGGATCACTCTTTACGGCTTCTCTAAAATAGGGAAGCGCCCTCGCAAAATCGTCGTTGGAAAGTAGCTGGAGTCCTTTTGAATAGAGCCGTTCGGCGATTGCTCGCTTGTTTTGAGCCGCTTCTTTGCTGACCGCTGAAAACTCGCGGACCTCGCCGATACTGAGCCGCGAAATTCTCTCCGAAGGCACGGCAAAATTGAGACTCTGGCCTTCCTCGGCCTGAAGGGTCGCGACGCCGATAACCTGTCCCCGCATATTCACAACGGGCGAACCAGATGAACCCGGGGAAATCGGCGCCGTGATCTGGATGATCCTTCCGTATCCGGGGATTTCCCGAACCGCCGAGACAATTCCGTTTGAGACCGATCCTTCGAGACCGTACGGATTGCCGATGACGACTATCGACTCACCTTCTTCGGGGCTGGTCGCGACGATC
>JAOTWT010000571.1 GCA_029862725.1 Acidobacteriota bacterium
TCGACATTTCAACAAATCCGAATCCGCGCGAGCGCCCGGTGTCACGGTCTTCGATGATGTTTACCGACTCAACGGTACCGATTTCTGCAAAAACGTCTTCTAAATCCTGCTCACTCGAGTTGAATGACAGATTACCTACGTACAATTTCTTACCCATTCTGATATTTACCTGGTCCATACGGTTTCCCGCCATGGATGATCTAAAGAAGTTTTCGAATCGATTGGCTTCGGAGAAAAACGGTCTGCTGCGAAGGGTCGGGTTTCGGATGCTCAAAATTCACGAGCGACTTCTGTAATTAATAACTAACCTGCTCTCAAACTCATCCAAACAAAACCGCTTTTGACTAGTTCATCAATAATTGATGATGGAGAAGGATTAACGCCATTTATGATGCACTTTTTATTGGGATCTTGCAAGCTTAACTTGAACTTTTGGGCTTGCCTGCAATAAGTCAATTTTACTGATTTGCGAGATTTTTGACATTCACGTCACGAATTCATCCAGTGCCATCATGGTTCGCCGAGGCTCGAAGCCCAAATGGCCCCAAAAAGGGCGAGTCCGGTCTGAAGATTGAGATCATGCCGCGGCAGTCTCATGTTTCGCGTTCCATTTTCCATGTTCCGAGTTCGCGCGTGCGGACCTGGCGAACTCGAAACCTGGAACCGGAAATTTGAAACTGCACGCGAGCGGTTAACCAATGAGTTCAAAAATCCTCTCGATACTAGCCATTGCGGCCTCTTCGCCAAGCCTGACGAATTCTTCCATCTTGCCGATCTCATCGGGACGAAGATGGGCGATCTCCGGGATGATCACGTGATCGGCCAGCATGTGCTGATTTTGGGCGGCGGTTTGCAGCAGAATCAGGCCGCTTTGAAAGAGGGTCCCGACGAGCGTCGAGGGCCTTCCCCAATAAGTCGCGCCGCTCGAGATCAAATCGACGGCGATGACGATATCCGCCCCCATCTTTCTTACGGCGTCGGTCGGCACCGGCGACACCGTTCCGCCATCTACATACAGACGGCCCTCCGAGTCCTCGAGCGGCGCAAAGATCCCTGGAATCGCACAGCTTGCGCAAACCGCGAAGCCGATATCACCGGCGTCTTTGAATACCTTTTCTTTTCCCGTTTCAAGATCAGTTGCGATTGCGGCGAAGGGAATTTTCAGATCTTCGAACCGGTTGACTGGGAACCTGGTTTTGATCAGCTCGGCGATCGGTTTGTTCGATACCAACCCCATCGTTGACCATGAAATCGAACTGACCCTGTACCAGCTGATCTCTTTTCCGATCGCTTCAATTTGCCCGACATCCATCCCCGCGGCGAACGCCGCGCCTGCAAAGGAACCCGCCGAGGTGCCCGCGATCATGTCAATCGGCACGCCGTGCTTCTTGAACACCTTTAAGACCCCGAGATGCGCAAATCCACGCGCCGCTCCGCCCGAAAGCGCCAGTCCGATTTTTGGATACGTCGTCATTAACTTGATGGTAATCGAAAATCTGAAAACTGATAACCGAAGACTGATAAACGAATTCAGATGGCCTCACCCAAAATGTCCATCAGACTCAAAATAGTTCCTTTCCTGCGAGTTTTAAAATGCCGGAATCCAACAAAGCGCCATGCGCGCGACATATCGTAGCCGCGGAGTTCAAAGGGCCAGTGTCGTTAGCCCTGAAGGGCGAAATAAGAACTCCAACTTTAATGATCGCAGGTTTCGCCCCCCTGCGGTTCCGCTTGTTTGCGGGCCCACATCCGGATGCCGCGCCGTTCAGGCTCGCAACTGGCAAAACACCGGTTGCGCCTTTGGTGCATTATTGGATTTAGGCTGTGATTAGACTTTTACGGGCGAGCGCGATTAGAGCGCCAGAAAACTTTTTACTCATGCGATATCAGTTTTCAGTTATCAACTATCCGTCTCAATTATCCATTACCTGTCCGGTTCACTAATCGCCGAGAACAATTTAATATAATTAAGCCTTATGCCGACCAACGAATCATCAGAATTTCCAAGACACCTCACAGGCGCCGACATTGCCGCGGGAGGTCATGTTTGTCCTGTTTGTTCCCGAGAGGCGCGCGAGGAGTTCGTACCGCTCGTTGCGCTCGAGGATGGAATGGACCGCCTGATCCGCGCGAACGCGCCGGACACGGCTGATTTTGAGGCTGTCTGCGCTCGTTGCGTTCGGCTTTTCGAACGCGGAAAGGAACAGATCGTCAAGGACGCGGCACTTCAGAAAGACGGTTCTCATGTTCTTTCAACGCCGCTCCGCCTCGATGCCGTCGAGTCATTTACAGGGATGGGCGTGACGATCGCTTTTCTG
>JAOTWT010000096.1 GCA_029862725.1 Acidobacteriota bacterium
AGTCGTTCGGCAGCTGTGATCTGAACCGCGATGATTCCCTTTGCGTCGCAGGAACCCCGTCCGTAGATCTTCTCATCATCTTCCGTTGGCGGGATAAAAGGCGGCACTGTGTCCATGTGGGTCGATAGAAACACTTTCGGATCCTCCGAGGCTGTCGCGATAACATTCCTGCGTCCATCGACGACCTCCTGCATCTCGACCCTGTATCCGAGCCCTTCAAGAAGACCGCAAAGAAATGTCCCGACGTCGTGTTCTTCACCGGACACAGACGGGATGTTCATCAATTCTTTTGTGAGTTCGAATAGGTTCATAAATCTGTGGGCAGTGGACTTCGGTCAGTAGTTTGTGGACAGTGGCCTGCGGTCTGCAAATATATTTGATAAAGAAAACAGATAATTTTTGATCAAAACAATCTCATCGATTTTCACACGCCAATCGCTCGTCACCGCCTCCGCCAAATCCTTGATCGAATAGCACGCTCCCGCTCGCCCACTGGGCAGCGACAAACGACCACTGTCCACTACCCGCTGACCACTAATCAAAAAACTTCCCGTGCAGCCTCGAGATAACTTCCTTAACCTCAGTTTCGCTGACCACAAACGTAAGGTTGACGCTTGACGCGCCGTGCGAAATCAAAGAGATATTAACATCGTCGATCGTCGAGAAAATACGGGACGCCAGCCCGGAAGAAGCACGCAGCCCCTCCCCGACGATGCAGACCACCGCATACCCGTGTTCGACATCTACCCGGCCGAGCCTTTCGAGTTCGGTCACGATCTTCCCGATCGAATCCGTGTTATCGAGTGTCAGCGCAACCGAAACTTCGGATGTGGAAATCACGTCAATCACCGTTCTAAAACGTTCGAATACCTGGAAAAGCGCCGACATAAAACCGTACGAACCGAGCATTCGCGCCGAGGAAATTCGCAGGATCGTGATACCGGTCTTGTGTGCTATCGATTTAATCCTGTTTTCCGAAAGCCCGCTTTCGGCCAGGACCATCGTGCCTCTCTCGGAAGGTTTGTGCGAATTGCAGACACGGACCGGGATCTCGTAATCGACCGCCGGCTGGATCGTCTTCGGGTGAAGTACCTTGGCTCCAAAGTACGCGAGCTCCGCCGCCTCGTCGTAGGAAAGGACCTCAACCGTCTTCGCATCGCTGCAGATCCGCGGATCGCAAGTCAAAACGCCGGTCACATCGGTCCAGATCTGTATTTCGCCGGCACCCAAAGCGGCACCGATCAACGCCGCCGTATAATCCGAACCGCCTCGGCCGAGAGTCGTCGTTTCGCCCGCACGATTTGACGCGATAAACCCCCCAAGGACCGGAACTTCGCCGTCATCCAGAAGCGTTTTGAGTTCAAGACGAATCAATTCCTCGGTTTCGTCCCAGACAGGTTTCGCCGAACCGTATTCGTCGTCGGTCAGGATCAGCCGCCGCGCGTCGATTTGACGGGTCCTGATGCCTTTTTCTTTGCACACATCGGCCAGAAGCCGTGAAGCAAGTTGTTCACCGTAAGAGACGACCGCGTCGCGAAGCATCTGGAGTGGAAGAGACCGGCGTTCGACCCGCATCAAAAGACCCGAGAGCTCTTCTTTTGCAAGATCCAGCTCCGCCAGAAACGCCTTTTTGCTTTTTGATCCGAGTATCGAATCGGCGACAGCCCGATGGCGTTCAAAATGGTCACCGAGCGAGGTGAACCCAGCCGAGGCGTCCCCCTTTCGCGAAATATCAAAGGCATCGAGCAGCGCGTCCGTGAAGCCCGACATCGCCGATGTCACTACGACGGGATTTGTTCCGCCCTCGGCAGCTACGATTCCGGCCACACGCCCAAAGGCCTCCGTGTCTTTTACGGAGGTCCCGCCGAACTTCATAACTGTGGGTTTCGTGTTCATCAAAACTTTGGTGCGGAGTTCCAGGTACAGAGTTACGCCTATCGGCGTGATCCCGCATGATCATGAATGATTCCAGGGACTTGTCAATTGAACATTACCCGTTACCCGTACCGCTGCGCCTGATCCAGCCGCCCAAATGTCTTGTAAGAAAGCAGCTCGACATCCGGCGCGAGAAAATCTTCTTTGATTGGTTCGTCGAGAAACAGGTCCGTACTCAGGTATTTCTTGTTACTGTCACAAAATACGGTCGCCACAATTGCATCACTTCCGAGTTTCTGGAGTGCCTTCAAAGCTCCCAGGAAATTGGCGCCGGCGGATATCCCGACGGCCAGGCCGAGCTCGGCCGCAAGCTTTTGCGCCATGACGATTGCATCTCCATCCGAGACGTCTATCACATCGTCCAGTACCGATAAATCAACGATATCCGGTATGAATTCATCCGAGATGCCCTGGATCCGGTGGCTTCCGACTTTAAAACCCGTTTTCAGAGTTGGCGATTCGGCGGGTTCGACCGGATAAAGCTTTATGTCCGCGTTCTTGTTTCGCAGGTATTCTCCCGTGCCCATAATCGTGCCGCCCGTCCCGACACCCGCGACAAACGCATCCGGTCTTAAAGAGTGCTCTTTCAGCTGGTACCACACTTCCGGCCCGGTGGTCATAAAATGTGCCTCGGAGTTGGCGGCATTAGAAAACTGATGGGGTAAGAAAACATTCTCTTGTGCAGCGGCCAACTGGTCGGCCCGTTCGATACAACCGAGAAACCCGCCTTCTTCTTTTGTGACAAGAACGATTTTGGCGCCATAACTCTTTATCAGGGCGATTCTTTCACGGCTCATCCAGTCGGGCATATGAATTATTACAGTGTGGCCATAGGCCCTGCCAATCGCCGCGAACGAAATCCCCGTGTTACCGCTTGTCGCTTCGGCTATCAAATCGCCGGCGTTGAGCGCTCCTGTCCGGGCTCCTTCCCGTAGAATATGGAGCGCCATTCTGTCCTTGATACTTCCTGTGAGGTTTAGGTGTTCGGCCTTCGCGAATATTCTGGTGTCCTTGCCGCGGAATCGGAAATCGATCTCGAGCAGGGGCGTGTTGCCGATCATCTGGTCCAGTGCACAGGTGTTAATATCTTCTGTCATAATTATCCGCAGAGTACCGCGCCGCCATTGATGTTTAGCACTTCACCGGTGATGTGGCGAGACCAATCGGAAAGAAGCCAGCAGATCGAAACCGCGATGTCGTCGGTGGATGCCACCCTATTTAATGGTATCGAATCGAGAACGCTTTGCTTGTAAGCCTCGTCTTCAAATGCGGGTCGGACCATCGCTGTTTCAATCCAGCCGGGCGCGACGCAATTGACCCTAATTTCCGGCGCAAGCTCGGTCGCCAGACCCTTTGTAAACGAGATCTGTCCGCCCTTTGAGGCGGCATAATTGGTATAGTTCGCCTCACCGCGCTGACCGGCAGTTGAGGAAACGAGCACGATCGCCGCCCTTTTCTGTTTTTTCATCGAAGGGACACAGCATTTTGACATAGCCCAGGCGGATTTGAGATTTGTGTTTATGACCTTGTTCCAGGTTTCTTCGGTCATCTCTTCAATCGGCGAACCTTCCCAAACGCCCGCGTTACACACGAGAAGGTCGATCTGGCCGAACTGCTCGAGAGCCTGTTTGGCGATATTGCTTGCTTCGGACCACTTTGAAACATCGCCCTGAACCGCAATCGCGTCGACGCTCTTCTTTTTGCAGAGTTCGACCACCTCGTAAGCTTTTTCTTCGCTGCTAAGATAGTTTATGACGACATTCGCTCCGCCTTCCGCAAGCCTGAGCGCGGTCGCGCGACCGACCCCGCGCGAAGAACCTGTGACAATTGCCGTCTTTCCCGCAAAAAGATTCCGCGGGAGCTCGATATATTCTTCTGGCATGGCGGATATTCTACGGCAAACGAGAGTAATGGACAATTGACAATGGACAATGCTCAATCGCGAAATTCCATGTTGGCTCTTTTTGTTTTCAACGCAAAGGACGCAACGTGCGCAAAGGTCGCAGTATGAAACTTAACTCGCTTTGCCAGATTGCACATGCGCGATTGAAACTAAAATTGCGGAACCGGGGCAGATCGCGGGAGTGTTCTAAATTAGCGATTTTTGCGCCCTTTGCGTTTAATCGAGAAAACGCGCCAAGCCATACTCATCAATTGCCCATTGTCCATCGTCCATTGTCCATTACCCCCCTTGCTGTTATAAAAATACCAATGTCAGAAAAGAATCCTTTCGAAAACCAGGCCATCGCCTGGACCCCGACCCCGGAAGTCATTGAACGTGCGCAGCTTACGCGATTTATGAAGCAAGTTGGCGTCGGGACGTTTGATGAGCTGATGAAGTATTCGACCAAGGACGTCGAGGCATTCACAGCCGAAGTCCTGAAGTTTCTGGATATCAGGTTCGACCCACCTTACAAAAAGCTTCTTGATACTTCCGAAGGCATCGAATGGGCGAAATGGTGCGTCGGCGGCGGTTTGAATATCACCGAGATGTGCCTCGACCGTTGGTTGACCGGTGAGATGAAGGACCAGCCGGCGGTCATATGGGAGGACGAGGAAAATGACTCCATCACTCTTTCTTATGCTGAACTTACGATACGCGTTCAGGAGTGCGCGGCCGGCCTTCGCGCGAACGGTCTGACATCCGGCGATGCAATCGGAATTCACTTGCCGATGGTTGTCGAAACGGTCATCGCGCTGCTCGCAATCAACCGAATCGGAGCGATCGCGGTCCCTGTCTTCAGCGGATATGGCGTCGACGCGATTTCCTCGCGCCTGAACGCAGTCAAGGCAAAAGCCCTTTTCACATGTGACGGCTTTCGCAGACGCGGCAGACCGATCCACGCATTCAAAACCGCAAAGGCCGCCGTCGAGGCCTCGCTGACGGTCGAGCGTGTTTTTGTTGTGGATGTACTTGGTGAGGAACTTGATCTTCGCAGCATCGATGAGCGATTTATCGGTTATCAGAACATGATCGAGGCATTTGGAAAGCCCGATCCGGAAGAAGATTTCGTCGAAGGCATCTACGCCAATCATCCGGCGATCATACTCTACACATCGGGCACAACCGGTAAACCAAAGGGCATCGCCCATGTTCATTGCGGTTTTCCGATAAAGGCGGCGCAGGACATGGCGTTCGGAACCGATGTCGGCAGAGGAACGCGGATCTCGTGGGTCACCGATATCGGCTGGATGATGGGACCGTGGCTGATCTACGGTGCTTTGATCAATGGCGCAACGATGGTCCTCTATGACGGCTCGCCCGATTATCCGGGCCCGGACCGTATGTGGGACTTCTGCGCTAAACACAAGGTCGAGATCCTCGGAATATCGCCGACTCTCGTTCGTTTGCTTGCGACAAAAGGGGACGACTTGCCAAAAAAACACGATCTATCAAACTTACGCGCATTTGCCTCGACCGGGGAACCCTGGAACCCCGCGCCCTGGTGGTGGCTGTTTGAAAAGGTCGGCGATTCAAGACTGCCCATCATCAACTACTCCGGCGGAACGGAAATATCGGGCGGGATCCTGATGGGGAATCCGCTACTTCCTCAAAAACCAGGTTCGTTTCCCGCACCGTGTCCCGGCATGGCTGCCGATATCGTCGATGAAGACGGAAACTCCGTTCCCGACGGCATCGTTGGCGAGCTCGTAATCCGCGATACATGGATCGGTATGGCAAGAGGCTTCTGGGAGGAACCGGAAAGATATTTGAAAACCTACTGGGACAAGTTTGAAGGCGTCTGGGTCCACGGCGATTTTGCGATGAAGGACGCCGGGGGCCACTGGTACATACTCGGCCGTTCGGACGACACGCTCAAGGTCGCCGGAAAACGCGTCGGACCGGCCGAGGTCGAGAGTTTGCTTGTTGCCGACGAACGAGTCGCCGAAGCGGCGGTGATCGGAATTCCGGATGATATCAAGGGAACCGCGATGGTGGCGTTTTGCGTCCTGGCGCAGGCGGGACACGGGCAAAAGGGACGCGGGGAAGAAGCCGAAAAGCTCGCAGTGGAGGCGTCTGAAACCGGGAGTGCGGACGGCCGGACCGCAGAATCGTCGCCGGACGATGCGAACAACACTGATCGATTGTTTCAAGACAAGGAATTGCCGGCTTCAAAGCAAGCCGGTGCGGACGGGCCGTCCGCGCTCCCGGTAAACGATCTCAGTCGCCTGGAATCCGAGCTTAAGTCTGTTGTCGCCCGCGATATGGGCAAGCCTTTGACGCCTTCCAAGATTCATATTGTCTCGAAACTGCCAAAAACGCGGAACGCGAAGGTGATGCGGCGTGTGATCCGTTCCGCTTACTTGGGCGAAGACCCGGGCGACCTGTCGGCACTCGAGGATCCCACTGCGGTTGATGAAATCGCCGCCGCGCGATAGTTTTGTTCACCGCAGAGGCCCCGGATCAACGCGGATGAATCGGATCTGAGAATGAATTCTTGTAGAGTCGAATATTGAGTCTGGCCAATTGAATTCGAAAGCTCGATCACAAATTACTGGCTTTTCTTCCAATCGGTTTTTTCCGCGTTGATCCGCAGCCAAAAGTATCTTACTCCGCGTTCTTTGCGTCCTCTGCGGTCAAATATTTCCCAAACCGCGGCACCCAGCACCTCACCTCTTCCCTGTAGCGCACAAAATCTTCTCCAAACCGCTTCTCGAGATCGTCTTCTTCCAAAGGCCGGAAGATTAGCTGCCAGATCAGAGAGCCCATCAGAGCGTAGATAAACACCAACGGCGAACCCCAAAGGAGCGCGATGGTAAGCCCCTGGCCGATTCCCGAAAGAGCCATCGGGTTGCGGACATATGCATAGGGGCCCTCGACGACAAACTCGGTCCCGTGGTCCAAAGGGAGCGGTGTTCCCTTTCCATATTTCGACATCACGATCGCCGCCCAGACACCGGGAATGCTCGCAAACGCAAACAATACAATTGATAGCGGGACCTGCAATGGGAACTCAAACTGCGAAATACCTATCCTTCCCTCGACCCAAACCAGTATGTATGGAATCACGACAAGGATCATCGACCACACGATCACGATCTGAGAGAATGTCTTAAAAAGAATCCAGCCGGTTGAACCCTCTGCCGATTTGCGAAACATACGGTCGCCAATCGAAGAGACGCCGATCGCAAACACTCCGCTCCAGAGCGTCGCCGGTGCCATCATCACCACGCCCAGCCAGCCGGTATCCGTCATAAGGGCGTATGCGAAAGTGTACATCGTCGCGTAAGTGACAAGCCCCGTTACAAACCACGCCGCGATCGCCTTGTATTGATGACCGGTCCAGGCAAGGACCCCTGCGGCGAGAGATCCGAATCCCAAGAAGACAATATCGGGCAGCCAGAACGACATCAGTACAGCATCATCCGTTCCCATTTTGAAGTATTCGCGGCTTTCGGGTGCTGCAAACAGCATCAGCCACCAACCGAGCACGGCGGTTCCCTGGATCAGATAGTAGATTGATGCGGAGCGCTGGATCTTCACGATGTTCGCGGGACTCGGATTGATGGTTGATAATTGAAGATTCTTAAAGCCAACGTGCCTCATGAATAGCAGTGTTGGGATGTTAGCCAATCAAATTATAGATTATCCATTACTTCGGTTCACTTTTGCTTCAGCGATTCGACCACATTCGTATCACTGATCTCGATGTGTGGATCCAGTATGTAGTCGGCTTTCACTGAAAACCCCTCGCATTCCGCCCTCGCGTATCCATACTTGACCTCAAAGTTCTCATACGCAAAATCATGCGCCGCCGAATATCTTTTTGCCAGATATTCAACATCCTGAAAATTCCCGTATTCGTGAAAGAAAACCTCGATTGAGTAGACCCGCTTTTCGAAAAACCGGATCCAAAAAGTCTTGACGCCGGCCAGTTGGCCCTTAGCTTTGCCTTTCTTAAACCGGCGGTAATGAGTATAGCGCGTGTCTTTCTTAACCTTAACTGTTGAGGCACCGCCAAGCGCGGCATTGACCTCCTCGGGCGACATACCGAGTCTCAGGTTGACCAGCTTCGGCGATTCTCCGGTCGTAACCGTACATTCGGCTCTGATCGTGCCACCGAAGCATCCAAGTACCAATAAAAATGTTGCCATCAGACGCATTTTGGTGAATGATACAGGCTGTGGAAAGGGTTCGCAATTATTTAGAGATACAGGGCGGCTTCGCGCGGTCGTTGAATTTCAAAGCCCGGTGCTACATCCTCCTTTGCTTTATCATCCTTTTCGCCACTCCATTTTCCTACTCACAAACAGACGACGACGGGCCGCTATTCGAGATCGAGTTCGACAGGAGCAATCTCGTGCTGCCTTGTCCGGCTGGCTGCGAACGGGACGTGGCGGTCGACTCCTGCAAAGATGCAGGCAAGATGGAGATCGCCGTTAAAATCAATGCCCGAAGACGCGGATCGCGAGACGTAAAGATCTGGTATGACTACGGACCCGAGACCGGCTCGATAACCGAAACAGCAACGGGACTGGTCTGGAATCTGGGCGATGCCGGGGCCGGAACCCACTGGCTGAAGGTCAAGATGAACGAGGGTTTCGAAACGATTGAATCGGTCAGTAAATCGGTCGACGTCGGGCGCTGCGACTGTGTATGCACGACACCCTGCGCCTCATTTGAGCTTAGTGCAGACAAGTCAGAAACGGTTGAAAGCGGAATCGTAATGCTGCGAGCGGTACAAAATAGATTCTTTAAAGAGAATATTTACCTAAGCTGGAATGTGGCAAACGGCGAGATCCTGAGCGGGCAGGGATCGAATATTGTGCGAGTGCAGGCGGGGAGCCCGGGCGAGCTACTCGTGAAT
>JAOTWT010000572.1 GCA_029862725.1 Acidobacteriota bacterium
TCATGACCGACCGCGGAAATCACCGGGATTTCCGAAGCGAATACCGTCCGCGCCAATCGTTCCTCATTAAAAGCCGCGAGATCTTCAGCCGATCCGCCGCCACGCCCGACAATCAGAACATCGAGCCGGTTCTCCGTCGGGGCTTTTTCGTTAAACTGATTGGCCAGAAGAATCGCGTTGGCGATCGACTCGGGTGCGGTTTCTCCCTGAACAACGGCGGGAATCAGCACGATGTCCACAGTCCTTGTCCGACGCGAAATGACATTGATGATGTCGAAGATTGCCGCGCCGGTCGGGGAAGTTACAACTCCGACACGTTTCGGAAGAAAGGGAAGTTCCCTCTTGTGAGATTCGTCGAAGAGTCCTTCTTTCTTGAGCTTTGCTTTTATCTGATCGAAAGCAACGCGTAGGGCGCCGTCTCCGACCGGTTCGAGCGATTCGACAAGTAGCTGGTATTCCCCCCGCACCGGATAGACCGATAACCTCCCCCTGACGCGAATTTCCAAACCGTCAAAAGGGCGAAATCGAATCTTCCAGTTTGTGCCCTTAAAACAGGCAGCCCGGATCCTGGACTTACCGTCATGCAGCGTAAAATACCAATGGCCCGAGGAGGGTTCCGAAAAGTCTGCGATCTCAGCTTCGACCCAGACATTCGAAAATTGACGTTCGAGCGTATCCCGCACCTTTTCATTCAGCTCGGTAACGGTGAGTGGAACGCGTTCCTCTTCTTCAAATAGTGATTGTAGTAAGGGATTATTCAAGTTTTGATGCCCTTTGATTATTTCGCTGCTGCGGCCGTCCCTGTTCCAGGATCACTTCAAGCTCGCTTCCGTCACCGGCCCCAGTTTCACAAACGCGTTTTTCTTTTTGACGGCAACCTTCAATTTGGGAGAGGCACGTTCCCCGGTAATGATCGGTTCACCAGACCTAAAGGTAATAGTATAGGCTGTACGCAGCTGCCGAACGATGTCGTCATATGCTTTTTGGAGTTCGCTCAACCGGCTGATTGGAAAATAGACGCCACCCGAGATCTTCGCCAGCGCCTCGCCTTCCTCGCCGGCTTTGGACGAAAGGTTGTTCGTGAGGTAACGGTCTCGTAGCGGATCGACGCTGCTTTCCTCCGAATAGTCGCCGCTGGCGGCGATCAGGCTCGAAGGCACGTACATCGGGTAAATCAACGCACCGCTTTCTTCAATCGCACCAAGCAGGGAGTTAAACGAAAGAAACGAGCGGTTGTCATCCCCGTCAGAGAGGATCACGATGGCCGCCCTTTCGCCCTTTAGCGGCTTTAGAATATCAGTCAATCCATAGCCGATCGCATCGTAAAGCGCCGTGCCCCCGCCCGCGTCGAATGAATCCAGGCTGTCCGACAGCGCGTCCTTGTCAGCAGAAAAACCCGACAGATTCTTAACATCGTCGTTGAAGGTCACTATGGATACCCTGTCATTTACATCGACTGTGTTAACAAATGCACGGGCCGCCTTCCTTATGAAATCGACGTGGTTCTCGACGCTCCCGGAGACATCGAGTATCAAAAGGAGGTTAAATGGCGCCGTGGCCTGTTCGATATCCACGATTTCCCGTTCAACTCCTCGCTCGCTAATCACGAAGTCGCTCTTCGAAAGGTCTCCGAACGCGCGATTGTTCAAGTCCGTCACCTGCACCGTGATGCGCTTAATATCTGCGTTGACCTCATAGTTCCTGCCCGGCTTCGATAAAACCGGCTTTCCACGGTTTGAATCGAAGGACTCGATGTCGCGAAACAAATCCGGAGCCGAGCGCATGACCGCCGTAGCGAGAACGGAATCCCCGCTTTGGTATATCGCTCTTGCCGCGACAGTCATCTTCTTGGGCAATAGGTCGTTCGGCACCTGTGACGGCGGAACATTAAGCAAGATTATTCCCCTCGCGGTTCGGAAAAAAAGAGTGCGGGCCGGAGTATCACCGTCGGCAGTTTCAGTTTCGGCAGAATCCGCCGGCTCCTTGCTTACCGCTGCAGCAAATCCTTCGATAACGTGTTTACCCGCGGCTTTTTCTTTGACTGGCTCGACCAAAACGTCGGTCACAAAACGGGGATATGAGGCGGTCCAGAGAAACTTGTACTTAAGATTCGAGAACTCCGTATCGGCGTAAATTGTACCTGTGTCCGATTTCGCTTCGACATCAAGAAACAGACCACTGACGGAGATCTGGCCTTCCCGTGTCTCAAGTCTCAGCCGCAAACCGGCAGGGGCCGTGACCTCAAGATCGACCCGCTTTTCGGCGCCGCCGGCCGGGACCCTGACTTTCAAACCCCATTCCGAGGTTTC
>JAOTWT010000573.1 GCA_029862725.1 Acidobacteriota bacterium
AACCCCGAAAGGGGATGAGCAGAAATGAGTAGATTGTTATCCGCCGGGACGGCCTGTCTCGTCATTGTCGACATCCAGGAGGCATTTCGAAAATCGATATCCGGTCTCGACCGTGTAATCGTTAAAACGGCGGCTGCGGCGCGTGGATTTGAACTTCTCGGGTGTCCGATCGTCATCACGGAACAGTACCCGGAGGGCCTCGGAAACACGGTCCCGGAAATCGAAGGTGCCGTGTCTGACGCATTCCGCTTCGAAAAAAGTGCGTTCAGTGCGTGCGGGGCGGCCGGGTTTGAAGACTTCCTGCGGGAACGGGGTATCACCGACGTTGCGGTGGCCGGAATTGAGGCCCATGTCTGCGTCAACCAGACGGTCCACGATCTTCTTGAAGGCGGCTTCGGCGTGCATCTCCTCGAAGATGCGGTGGAATCGCGTTTCGCCGCGGACAAGGCCACGGCGATTTCAAAAATGACCCAAACCGGCGCGGTGCCGTCGACTGTGGAAATGGCCTTGTTCGAATTGCTTGCAGACTCAAAGAGCGGACACTTCAAAGAGATACAGGCGCTTATCAAATAGCGCGCTCCTTTAGCCCGCGAATGCCATTTACGAATATGGAATACCTATCCTCACTCAACGATAAACAGGTCAAGGCCGTCAAACATATCGACGGCCCGTTGCTCGTGCTCGCCGGAGCGGGCTCCGGTAAGACACGTGTGATCACCGTCCGCATCGTACATCTGATCGCCGAACACGATGTGCTCCCGCACAATATCCTCGCCGTGACATTTACAAACAAAGCGGCGGGTGAAATGCGCGAACGGATTACGGCGATGCTCATCGGAAGAAAGCTAAAGTCGGCGCCCCTGATATCCACGTTTCACAGTCTCTGCGTGAGGATCCTCCGGCAGGATATTGAAGAACTGCAAGAGGGATACACCCGTTCGTTTACGATCTACGATACAGACGACTCCCTAAAGGTCATCAAGGGCGCGATCAAAGACCTTGGGTTTGACACCAAGCAGATTGCACCAAGGCAGGTCCTGAACGCCATCAGCGGGTCAAAAAACCGCGGCGAGGACCATGAGCTATTTTCCTCGCGGGT
Source organism: Acidobacteriota bacterium (assembly GCA_029862725.1). Classification (GTDB taxonomy): domain Bacteria; phylum Acidobacteriota; class Blastocatellia; order Pyrinomonadales; family Pyrinomonadaceae; genus Aridibacter. The sequence goes on from JAOTWT010000573.1 coordinate 1,100, forward strand.
CGACTATGCCGATGAGAAACGCGCCGCTATCGGGCGGATTTTTAAGGCTTACGAAGAGCGTTTAAATAACGCAAATGCGCTGGATTTTGACGACCTCCTGATCAAGACCGTGCGGCTCCTCAGGAAGAGTCCGGAAACAAGGGCAAAATATAACGACCGGTTCAAATACATTCTCGTCGACGAGTATCAGGACACAAACCCATTGCAGTTTGCATTGGTCAAATACCTTACCGAACAGCAGCAAAACATTTGCGTGGTCGGCGATGACGCGCAGTCCATATACGGATTTCGCATGGCCGACATCCGAAATATTCTCGACTTTGAAAAGCACTTCCCCAACGCCAAAACCGTGATGCTGGAGCAAAATTACCGTTCCACGCAAACCATCCTCGACGCCGCCGACTCCGTGATTTCAAACAACCGCGGGCGGAAGGAAAAGAAACTTTGGACGGATAATCCGGACGGTGATCAACTTATTTATTTTCAAGCTTTTGACGCGGATTCCGAGGCTAAGTTCGTGGCATCTCAGATCTATGACCACCGCCGTCTGAATCCAAAAGACAAAGTCGCCGTTTTGTATCGCACAAACGCCCAGTCGAGGGTCTTTGAGGAGGCCCTGCGGCGGATGCGGATCGGTTACAACATGGTCGGCGGCTTTTCTTTTTATGAAAGGGCTGAAATAAGAGACATCGTCGCATATCTGAACCTCTCCCTGAACACTTTTGACGATATCGCACTGTCGAGGGTGATCAACACCCCCGCGCGGGGACTCGGCAAGGCTACCCTCGAAGAACTTGAACGCGTCCGCAAGGACCTCGATTGCTCCTATTGGGAAGCTATCGAAACAGTGCTGTCCGAAGATTTTGAAGGTACTTTCAGCGTTACTCCTCGAGCCGTAAAGTCGTTAAAGCTTTTTCGCGGGATCGTCAACGGGCTGATCGCAAAGATCGGGGAGTGTTCAAAGACCGAGCGCCCCGTTTCGGATGTGGTTATCGCCGCGATCGAACAAACAGGCTATTCCTATATGCTCAAATCGGACAACTCGGAGGAGTCCGAGGCGCGTCTCGCAAATCTCGAGGAGCTTGTAAACGCGGCCGTTGATTACGACAGGCAGGAAAGCGACGGTTTGCGGGACTTTATCGATCATGCCGCGCTTTCTTCAGATACCGATAAGTTCGATCGCAACGCTCCGGTAACGCTTATG
>JAOTWT010000574.1 GCA_029862725.1 Acidobacteriota bacterium
ATCGTAGTTCATTGGATCAAGCTCTAAAGCCTCCTCAAGCACTACGATTGCAGCTTCATATTGCTCTGACCGGTAGAAGATCCGAGCAACCGTTCGTAGGTTCCGCACAGAAAGTGGGTCAAGCCGAAGAATTCTTCGCGAAATACTCATCGCCTCGGAAAACTCGCGAAGTGTTGCCAAAAGATTTGCATAACTACATAAGCATGAAGAAAACTTCGGGTTAATTTCTAGCGATTTTTCAAAGAGTTTTCTCGCCTCGGAAAATTTCCATTCCAAATTCATGGCTATTCTTCCCTTAAGGCAAAGTACACCAGCTTCGTCTCCGACAAGCGCTTGAGCTTGTCGGAGTAACTTTTTTGTGTCAGCGCGTACCAGATCCAAAGTAGTTAGATCATAAGCGAGTCTGAGAATCTGACAATTTGCCAAATCCAAATACACATCTTGCCTTGTCGGATCAATAGAAAGAGATCCTTGAAAGCACGAAATCGCCCTTGGAAGGTTATCAGCACCCCCTTTACGAAGGTAATATCGCCCTTTCAAAAACAATCGAAACGACTCAGAATCGTAATCCGAAATTGGGTTTGCTGGGCTAGTCCTCAACTCGCTAATTCTAAACCTAAGCTCACTTCCAATCGCCTCCGAAATTCTTTCCTGAACCTCGAAAATATCGTCAAACGGCTCGTTTACCTTCGTACCCCAGATTTGGGTACCGTCCGAGACCTTGGAAAGTTCCACGCCGATTACGAGATTATCCCTAACCAAACGGACGCGCCCGGTCAGGATCGTCGCGACGCGCAGACGTCGGCCCAACTTTTTAATGTCGATTTCTTTGTCCTTGAACTGAAAAACCGTGTTTCGCGCGATCACTCGCAGCTCGGAAACCCTGGAAAGTGAGTTGATAAGGCTTTCCGTTATCCCTTCGGAAAGGTATTCGACCTCTTCGTCCCCGTTTTCGTTCAGCAGGGGCATGATCGCGATCGAGGTATATTGATGCTTGCCGTCCTCACGTTTTGAGAGTTCGTTCTCGATGATGTCGGACCATTCATCGTCGTCGACCATTTTTACACGGGAAACGAATTTATAGCCGACCCCCGATTCCGTAACGATGTAGGGCTCATCCTTATTCGCACCTAAGGCACTCCGGAGCTTGGATATCTGCACCGGCAAATTTCCTTCCTCAACAAAGCTCTCACCCCAGATCTGTCCCAGAAGTTCGTCTTTTGACACCACCTGGCCGGCGTTTTCGATCAATACCTGCAATACCTCAAGGGCCTTCGGCGTAACATCAAGACGTCGGTTTTTCTTGAACAAACGCCGTTCTACCGTGTCGAGGTAGCAGTCGCTAAAAGCGTAGAACTGAGGACCTCGGAATATAGAAATATCAATCGGGTTTTTCATCGCATACCACCGAAAAGCTGACGACCGCATTTAGAAACTTCAAGAGAGTATAGACTTATAAAGCCAGAATTCACCAATAAATACAGTTGATTTAAGAAAATTTAATCGAAATTAAAGACGTCACGATCGGGAGGATATAAGATTTATCCACAATCAAGAACGGCATAGATTTCGGATCGGCCCGTAGGAATTGAGTTCCGAACATCTCCTTCACTATGCAGTTTTTGAAATGCGCGGGGAGCTTCCCGCTGCGAAATAGTCAATAGCGGGTCATCGCAGCGGGAACGCGCAACTCTTAAGTGAAACCACCTCACCGGACTTAAGACCCGGGGGCGGACTGATAACGCGGGGATAGTTTCCTCAGGTTCTCGACCGCCCTCGGGACCATCTCCTTTACGTATTCCAAATCTTCTTCCGTATTGAACCTCCCAAAGCTGAAACGAACCGCTCCGCGGGCCATCCCGTCACGGCGTCCAAGTGCGAGTATCACCGGCGAGGGATCGATGCTGCCGGACGAACAGGCGGAACCGGTCGACACCGCGACCCCCAACATATCCAGGTTGATCAAGAGCCCCTCGCCCTCGACACCTTCGAACGAGATGTTTGAGATGTTCGGGAGCCTACGTTCCGCATCGCCATTCAGAAGCGTGTCCGGGATCGTCCCGAGTACAAATTCCTCGAATTCCCGGCGGAGAGCACCGGTCTTTTTCGCAGACTCTTCAAAATCATCTTCGGCAATGGCACAGGCTTCACCGAGCGCCACGATGTTTGCGACATTCTCCGTCCCGCCGCGGGTCTCGCGTTCCTGGTGGCCGCCCAGGTTTTGCGCCTCAAGTCGTGCACCGCGCCGCACAAAGAGTGCGCCGATGCCCTTCGGCCCATAGATCTTGTGTCCGGAAATCG
>JAOTWT010000575.1 GCA_029862725.1 Acidobacteriota bacterium
TATTTCCCTGAGTTCGGTATTCCAGAGTACCTCGATCTTCTCGTTGGCGAGGGTCCTGTCCGCCATTATCTTTGAGGCGCGAAATTCGTCGCGGCGGTGGACGATCGAGACCTTGTTCGCGAAACGCGTCAAAAACTGCGCTTCTTCCATTGCCGTGTCGCCGCCTCCGACCACGATCACGTCCTTTTCGCGGAAGAAAAAGCCGTCGCATGTCGCACAGGCCGAAACACCGTTCCCGCCGAGTCCTTCCGGCACGGGTGCCTCGCCCGGCACACCGAGCCATTTCGCCGAAGCGCCGGTCGAGATAATAAGCGTGTCGGCTTTTATAAGATGTGTGATCTCGGGGCTGTCCTCGCTCGCTTTTCCGTAGAGCTTGAACGGGCGTTCGCTAAGATCGACGCGATCGATCCAGGTCTGGATTATCTCTGTCCCGAACCTGATGGCCTGCGCGCGAAACTCGTCCATAAGCTGGGGCCCCATGATTCCCTCCGAAAAACCGGGGTAATTCTCGACATCGGTTGTGATCGTCAACTGCCCGCCGGGCTGAGGTCCGTCGATTACGAGTGGTTCAAGTTGAGCCCTCGCGGCATAGACTGCGGCCGTCAGGCCCGCCGGACCCGAACCCAAAATTACTACCTTTTTTGAAATTTCTTCTATCGCCATAAAAATTAAATGCCGCTCGCGGCAAACCCGTCATTTTATAAGTGTCTGCAATTCTTATAGTATATCGTATCGGATAGAGACAAGGCATCACAGAGCGGCCTGAATATCGATTATTCCACGCGGCGATTTCATTTCCGTTGAACAATTGTATTCACTGTTATTACTTTGAATTATTTGTGTTAAGATACTGCCAACTCTAACCCATTATCCTGTAATTGTACGGGTTAATAACCTTACTTTCTAGAGCTATGGCAACGACCATTCAACCTCAGTACGAGGAAAAGCGATTCGCACTCCGGATGGCGCTTCGGCTGCCCATCGTGGTATCGGGCAGAACTGACGACGGAGCCACCTGGAGCGAGCCGACCGAAACCGACAACATTTCGACAACCGGTGCGATGTTTCACCTCAATCAAGAGGTGGCTTCGGATGAAAGCCTCTATATAAGGTCACACAGGCCCGACGGGGTACCGGTCGAGGTCAAGGCACGCATCATCAGGACCTCCCCCTCCGCACAAGGAACATCGCGAATCGGCGTTGCGATAACCGAGCCGATGGAAAGCTGGCTCCGTCTTTTCGTGGCCTGGGTCGCCGATGACCAGCCAGAATCGGAAGAAGACGACTAGTACATTTATCAATTATCAGGGATCAATTATCACTTGTTGGACGATTTCCGGCAGGTGATTTTTTGTAAACAGGAAATTGCCACAGAGGCACAGAGGCACAAAGATTCATTTTTAGGGTTTCCAATTCAAATGTCTCCAATTCCAACCGAAAATGATCCCTGACAATTGTTAAATGATAAACGATACCGCCGTCGCGTAGTGACCGGGAGTCTTGTAGCCGTGGCCTTGAGGCCACGGAAAGCGCAAAAAAGATCGATGAGCCACGTAGTGGCGGTAAGAATCTTGTCAGGCCACCAGAAGAATTTAGCCGCGGATGAACGCGGAAACGGCGCTGATCCGATAATTGATCAACGAAAGGACGAAGAACGATCAGCTGCAGAGGCGAACGATTTCAATCTCAAACTGATAAATGATCAATGAATAAGCCCTAATCGGCTTTTAAGGATCTGACCACTGTCCCTTTCTTATCCAAAAACTCCAGCCGCGGTTCTCCCTCTGCGGGCACCTTCATCCGGATTCTTACATTCCCGGCGCCATCAGCGAGTCTGATTTCAGCTTCCTTATCCGCGTTTTTGCCGACATAAACACGCGTCGGTGAAGCGTTCTGTATCTCCCATTCGGCGAACGCTTTATCCTTGTCAGCGCCATCCGGCATTTTTTTGATCTGTTCCCGTTTTTTTAGCAGCGTCGCGAGCGATGTCTCGGAACGGTCCCAGATCTGTAGGCCCGCACGGTATTTGCCGGATTTGTCGTTATACACGAGCGCCATCGCCTGGGCCTGTTTGTACTTGTCAAAAGAAAGGCCTTGATAAGCGCCGTATTTTCCGTTCGCGGCTACGGCTCCCGAGATCAGCCCTCCGTTCTCGTCTCCAAGCCCGTTGAAGAAGAGGATACCGGGCGGGCGTTCGGTCTTGAATGCGTAACCGTCGATCACAGGATCGGGCATGCGTTCGCTATTTGCGATCACTACGCGCAATTGCCCGTTCTTGTCGATCACGTTCAGGCGTTCG
>JAOTWT010000069.1 GCA_029862725.1 Acidobacteriota bacterium
CAGAAGGGTCTTGCCGTTAGACTCACCCTTTTCGATATACTCCCGTGTCCGGGGATTCGATTTCATTATCTCGACCGCGGCGATTCTTCCTTTGCCGTCGGCTTTTGGAATCAGTCGTTGCGAAACGATATACCTGAAGGTCTGGGCGAGACGGGTTCGTATTATCTTCTCTTCATTCTTCGGATAAAGTCCGATGATACGGTCAACGGTTTTGGAAGCGTCGATCGTGTGAAGCGTTGAAAGTACCAGGTGTCCCGTCTCCGCGGCTTCCAGCGCGATCTCGGCAGTCTCAAGGTCCCGCATCTCACCGACGAGAATAACTTTCGGTGCCTGTCGAAGCGCGGCCCGCAGCGCCGAAGCAAAGTCTTTTGTGTCGGACCCAACCTCGCGCTGGTTGATGGTCGACTTCTTATGTGAATGCAAAAACTCGATCGGGTCTTCGATTGTGACTATGTGGTAGGCCTTCGACTTGTTGATCTGGTCGATTATCGCAGCCAGGGTCGAACTTTTGCCAGAACCCGTTGGTCCGGTCAGCAGTACTAGACCGTTTCGAAGTTCGCAAACGTCAGCCAATTGGAGGGGGACCCGGAGCGATTCGAAACTGGGAATCTCATGCGGAATTACACGCATTACGATCGAGTACGAACCTCTTTGCTGAAAGACGTTTACACGGAATCGACAGCGAGCGGGCAAACTCCAGCTCAAATCCGCCGTTCCATTCTTGGCAAGTTGGGAGGATGCCTCGGGATTGTCCCGCAGCAAAGACATCGCGATCATCTCGGTCTGAAACGCCGTGAGTTTTCCCAGGTTTAAGGGGGACGCGGAATAAAGCGTTCCGCTGATTTCCACTTGCGGCTTTTGACCGGTCGAGAAGTTCAGATCGGAGACGTTGTCGGAGATGAGCAGCATCTGCTCAATTATCGGGGCTACGTCAAGTAGACTCATTGGTTGGAATTAACTCCTTGAATATTTTTAAGGAAAGAGGAGAATCCGCAGGATGTGAGAAGGAGCCGATGTGCGTGTACAACGGCCACTCATCTATTCTGAATCATTGGAGTTAGAAATGCAAGTCTTTTTTGAACGCTGTTAAACACTTTTGTTACACCATTCGTTCGACAGCTCGGCGACGCAACTCACGACACTCGAATCCCTGCCAAAGATCCCGCTGATCACCGCTGCGGCATCGGCTCCCGCCTCTGAAACGGATCTCACGTTGGTCACGTCGATCCCCCCGATCGCGACGAGGGGTATATCACCCGTTAGATTTCGCACGTTCCGCAGTATTTCGAGACCGGTCACTTTGTCCGGATGGCGTTTCGTCGCGGTTTTGAAAATGGGACCGAAGGCTATGTAATCGACGCGGAAACCGGCCGCTTCGACGGCCTGTTCGATGGTGTGTGTCGAATATCCGATAATCGCTTTATTCCCAAGTACTTTTCTCGCGTCCGCCGGCAGAAGGTCGTGCTGCCCGAGATGCACGCCATCGGCACCCAGCGCCAGGGCGATATCGACGCGGTCATTAATCAAGACCCGCATTCCGGCTTCGCGCGCAATCTCTAAGGCCTTTTCGGCTTCTTCGTAAAAACCCCGGGAATGAAGGTCTTTTTCGCGGATCTGGACGATGTCGATGCCTGTGCTCACAAGCAGTTGTACCGCTTCACTGTGGGTCAGCCCGCTAACCGATGTGTTGGTTATTGGATAGATTGGATGATCGAAGAGCATCAGACCAGCGACTTCGACATCAGAAAAGCGTCCTCGCCGTCGGAGTAATAAGAAGAGAGTTTTTGAATTATCACAAAATCCTGATTCGAATAGAGGTTTTGTGCGGGATAATTCGAAACCCTTACTTCGAGGACTATCGATTCGAATTTCTTTGAGATAAGCGCCTTTTCGGCATAAGAAAGCAGTTGCCGTGCGAGGCCGCGTTGACGGTGCTCCGGAGCCACGGCGATGGTTGTGACATGAGCGATCTGCCCCTTGTTAATAAGTACGAACATAAAACCCACGATATCGTTTTTCGTTGTAACCGCTTGATAAGCCAGGACTTTTGGTTCGCGCAGCAGATACTCGAAGGTCTCGCGGTTATAGGTCTCGGAACCCCTAAAACAGCGAACGCTCAGTCTCATCAGGCTGGAAAGATCGGAAGCGACGAGCGGCTTAACGCGGTATGTCGTCGTCGGAGCAGGGACTACTTCGTTTTGGTCAGGAATATCCCGCGGCTCTAATAGCTCGCGTATTCTCTGCATTACGGCCATAACTCAAGTTAACAAAGTTGGCAGAGTTAACAAAGTCGACAAAGTTGACAGAGTTAACAAAGTTCACAGAGTTGGCAGAGTTGACAGAGTTAACAAAGTTCACAGAGTTGGCAGAGTTGGCAGAGTTAACAAAGTTGACAGAGTTGGCAGAGTTAACAAAGTTGACAGAGTTGGCAGAGTTGGCAGAGTCGACAGAGTTGGCAGAGTTGGCAGAGTTGGCAGAGTTGGCAGAGTTGACAGAGTTGACAGAGTTGACAGAAATGACGTGTCAATCATAACGAACGGGTGTAACTTCGCCTTTAGTGCCGGGATCACCAAGATTGCCAGTTTGGTGTTTCAGAAAACGCTGTCGACTTTGTTAACTTTGTTAACTCTGTGAACTCTGTGAACTTTGTCGACTCTGTCATCTAATAAACATACAATCCCCGTAACTATAAAAGCGATACCTTTCGCGAACGGCATGGCGGTAGGCATTGAGGACACTTTCGCGGCCCGCAAAGGCGGAGACCAGGATCAGCAATGACGACCTTGGAAGATGGAAATTGGTCAGGAGAGCATCGACGGCCTTGAATTCGTAACCGGGCAGAATCGTCAGATCCGCTGTCTGCGGGCCTGCCGTGAAGGACCCGTCTGCGTTTGCCGCAGATTCCAGTGCCCGTGTTGTTGTAGTGCCGACGGCGACTATTCTGCGCCCCGCTCTCTTTGCGGCTTCGAGTTCTTTGGAGGCTTCAGATGAAATCTCAAATTTCTCCGCCGAGACCCTGTGTTCCGATAAATTCTCAACCCGCACCGGTTCGAAGGTCCCGTAACCGACGTGAAGCGTGATCTCGATTATCTCGACGCCTTTTGCCCGAATCGTTTCCAAAACCTCTTCAGTAAAATGAAGTCCCGCCGTCGGAGCGGCGATCGCGCCGCGCGACCTCGCATATGTCGTTTGATACCTTTCCCGGTCGGAATCAATTCTTCCGGGCTCCCTTTTTATATAAGGAGGCAAAGGGGTTTTTCCAAATCGATCGACGAGTGTTTCAAGATCGCCGTCATGCTCGAACTTAAGCGAGACGCGTCCGTCATCGGATTTCTCCAATACACGCGCCAGGAGTCCCTCGCCAAAGCGTACGGCTTTCCCTACTTTCAGGCGCTTCCCCGGCCGTCCGAGTACGGACCAGAGGTCGCGTTCCAGTTCCGCGACAAGAAACACCTCGACCCTTGCGCCAGTTTCGGTGTCCCCGTAAAGCCTTGCCGGAAAGACCTTTGTATTGTTGATGACGAGAATGTCCGGGGGTTCCAGGTGCTCTGCGATTGCGGGAAAAGAAGTGTCGCTCAGGCCGCCCGCAACGCGGTCCAATACCAGCATTCGCGAGGCATCTCTCTCCGGCAAGGGCTCCTGGGCGATGAGTTCCTCCGGTAGTTCGAAATCAAAATCCGTGAGCCGCATCACTTCGCCAGATAGACCCATGTCTCGACCACCGAATCGGGATTTAAAGATACGCTGTCGATTCCTTGTTCCATCAGCCATTTGGCGAGATCGGGATGATCCGAGGGTCCCTGTCCGCAGATCCCGATGTACTTGTTCGCAGCTTTCGCGGCGTCGATCGCCATTTTGAGCAGAATTTTAACGGACTCGTCGCGTTCGTCAAACAAATGCGCGATCAGGCCGGAGTCGCGGTCGAGCCCAAGCGTCAGCTGTGTGAGGTCGTTCGAGCCGATCGAGAATCCGTCAAATCGCTCGAGAAACTCTGTGGCAAGCAATGCGTTCGACGGGATTTCGCACATCATAATGATCCGCAGCCCGTCCTCTGCGCGTACGAGCCCGTTTTCCGCAAGGAGCCCGATGACCTCATCCGCTTCTTCGAGGGTCCTTACGAACGGGATCATCACTTCCAGGTTTTTCAGGCCCATATCGTTGCGGACCCGTTTTATGGCCTCGCATTCGAGTTTGAAACATTCGCGGAAAGACGATGAGATATAGCGCGAGGCGCCGCGAAACCCGATCATCGGGTTTTCCTCGTCGGGTTCGAAAATCTGACCGCCGTACATGTTGGCGTATTCGTTGGATTTGAAATCGGAGAGGCGTACGATCACTGGCTTTCCGGCAAAGGCGCTGCAGAGGGTCGCGATCCCCTCGGTCAATTTCCCGATATAGAACTCAACCGGGCTCTTGTAGCCCGCCGTTTTCCGGTCGATGTATTCCTTTACCTCATCGTCCATCAGGTCGTAACCGAGGAGCGCCTTGGGATGAATACCGATGCTGTTGTTGATGATGAATTCGAGGCGGGCGAGACCGACGCCGTGGTTCGGGAGGCTTTGAAAATCAAAGGCGCGTTCCGGGCTTCCGACGTTGAGCATGATCTTAAAGGGAAGTTCGGGAAGAGTCTCGAGGCTCGTCTCGTCGATCTCAAACTCCAGCCTCCGGTCGTAGACCTTTCCCGTATCGCCTTCCGCACACGATACGGTTGCTTCGTCAAGTCCGACCAGGCGCTCCGTCGCATCGCCGCATCCGACCACCGCCGGGACACCCATTTCCCTCGCGATGATCGCCGCGTGACAGGTGCGGCCGCCGCGGTTCGTGACGATCGCCGCCGCGCGTCCCATCACGGGTTCCCAATCGGGATCGGTCATATCCGTGACAAGTATATCGCCGGCCTGTACGACACCGATTTCACCGACATCCTTGACGACCCTTACGCGACCGGCGCCGATTCTCTGTCCGATGCTTCTTCCTGTCGTGACGACCTCGGCCTCGGTTTCTTTGAGCCTGTATCGCTGTATGACATTGCCCCTGGCTTGTGATTTAACGGTCTCAGGCCGTGCCTGCAGCATATAAAGCTTGCCGTCTATGCCGTCCTTTCCCCACTCGATATCCATCGGGCGGCCGTAATGATCTTCAATCGTCGAGGCCATCCGCGCGAGTTCTTCGATCTCATTGTCGTCGAGCGAAAACTTCCGCCGCTCTTCTTCGGGCACCTCGACGGTCTCCACCGATGACTCGTTTCCATAGATCATCTTTTGCGCTTTTGAACCGCGATGACGGCGCAGTACCGCTGATTTCCCGTTCAGGAGCGAGGGTTTATGGACGTAAAACTCATCGGGGTTGACCGAGCCCTGAACGACGCATTCGCCGAGTCCCCACGACGAGGTGATCAGGACGACGTCTTCGAATCCGGTTTCGGTGTCGATCGAAAACATTACCCCGCTTGCACCGATATCGGTTCGGACCATCTGCTGTATTCCGGCCGATAGCAATACGTTGGCGTGGTCAAAGCCGTGATGCACCCGGTAAGAAATCGCGCGATCATTGTAAAGCGATGCAAACACATCTTTGACGCGCCGAAGCACTTCATCTGCACCGACCACGTTTAAATAGGTCTCCTGCTGCCCGGCAAAAGACGCCTCGGGCAGATCCTCGGCGGTTGCACTCGACCTGACCGCCACGGAAATCTCACCGTTTGCTTCACCGAGCATCTTTTCGTAGGCGGATCTGATATCCGCTTCGAGCTCCCCTGGGAGTTTTGATTGCGCAACCCAATCCCTGATCTCCGCACCGGCGAGTGCAAGTTCTTCGACATCAGAGACATCGAGCGCGCGAAGACGCGAGTTGATTTTTTCCTCGAGCTTGTTCGAGTCGAGAAAGCTCCTGAAGGCATCTGCAGTTGTCGCGAATCCATTGGGTACGGTTATCCCGGCGGAAGAAAGATTTTGGATCATCTCCCCAAGCGAAGCATTCTTTCCTCCAACTCGTTCGACGTCATTCATGTCGAGTTCGTTAAACCAGGCAATATGTTTGTTCATAGCAAATTTCGGATTCGGAATGATGTTATGTCATGATAATAATCCAACAAAAGTGCATTTGCTAATCATCTATGGATCCGCAGTCACGCAACGCTTTTATCATCTCGGACCGCACCGCGGTAACGGCGGAAGCACTGGGAAATTCGCTGCTTAGCCAGTTTCCGACCGTCCGTTTTAATATCGAGATTCTGCCCTTTATCGACAGCCAGGTTAAGGCCAATCGGGCCGTGGAGCTAATAAATCAGGCCAACGTGGAAAGCGGCCAGAAGCCCATTGTTTTCGCAACCCTCGTCGACGACGATGTGCGGGGTGTTATTTCGAGAAGCGATTGCGAATTCTTCGATCTCTTCGATACCTTTGTAAATCCGCTGGAGTTGGTCCTCGGTACGGAGTCCTCTCATAAGGTCGGGCTTTCCCACGGGATGTCGAACGCGCAAGGCTACACAGCTCGTATCGGAGCGATGAACTACGCGCTCGAAACGGACGACGGGATCGAGACGCGTTCATACCGCCGGGCCCAGATAATCATTGTCGGGGTATCAAGATCAGGGAAAACGCCAACCTGTCTTTATCTCGCTCTTCAGTACGGTGTCTATGCCGCGAATTACCCGTTGACGGATTCGGAATTGGATTCGAACCGTTTGCCCGAAGTCCTGGAGGCGCATAAGGACAAATTGTTCGGTCTGACGATCGATCCGTTCAGGCTTCAGCAGATAAGACAGGAGCGTTACAACCGTGCGAGCTATGCTTCGGCAAGGCAATGTCAGTACGAGGTGGCACAAACCGAGGCGATATTCAGGCGTTCAAACGTGATGTTCCTCAATTCAACCCAGATGTCGGTCGAAGAGCTCGGCGCGAAGATCATGCAGAAGACCGGGCTGAAAAGGCAATACTGACCCAATTCGAACCCACGAAAAACACCGACTTAGGACCTAAAAAAGGATTATCGAAAATACCGGGGGTGTGAGGCCATTACCCGACACTAGAACTGAGAGTGACCGGAGACGGTCCTCGCTGCATTTCCCGCGCTGGATTAAGCCTGACCTCAAACCGAACACTTTCGCTTTTGCGAAAACCAGGACAGAAGACGGCTTCCTTATAATTACGGCGTTATATCCTTCGATACCCGGGGAATCAAACATTCTCAAAACTGCGATGTAACCCATGTGCTTCGTACGGTCAGCAGCGGCTGCAGAAGCGGTCACAACTGCTTATGCTACCTCGCTTCAACTTTTTCGCCCTGCTACTTAACAATGCATTGAGTCGTAACCGCCGCCGGAAGTGTCACGTTGCCGGCGCTGTCCTCAAGCTTTACCTCGGCGCCTATCGACGCGCTCCGGCGAAACCCATAACAATAAAGCACTTTTGGCATAATCACCGCGTTGTAATCCTTCATACTGGAGGACGCAAAGGTCATCTTTACCGGTGGACATGAAACGTTCGGAGGGCACGAAGTGGCAGTTAGGTATGCCGTCACCGGCCATTTGGGTTTGCCCGTGAAATAGACCGTAAGGTCGTTTCTCGCCCCGTTATTCAATGTCCTTCCGTCGTAACTCACGCGATCCATATAGATTGAGAAATCGCTTTGCTCTGGAATCACTCCTGCAACGCCAAAATCAGAATCGGTTAACAGGATTCGGTATGTACGCACACATGGTTTCTTTTCCGGAAATGTCAGCCGGAAGTTTCCCTTCAGGGCGGTCCTGACGCCTTCTTTTGAAGGAATTCTCGAACCATCGGGATACCTCGCCACAACTTTGATGCTGTACCTGACGACGTCCTTTTCATATTGATACTCCTGATCGCGAAGCCGCAAATCGCGTTCTTCTCCAGGCGATAATTCGCCGACCAGGTCTCCGAATTCCTTATCGTCATACGTGATCAGCAGGCGGAGTTTTGATTCATTTATGACGTTGAGGTAGAACCTCGACGCCTGCACTTTTTCCCAATCGGTTTCGCCGCATGGGAACAATTGCTTCTTTAATGCGCGTAGTTCTGCCTGCGGTTCCTCCAACTCACGCATAAGTCGTTCGATTCTTGCATTTATCTGGTCGTAGGATTCCTGGGTCTTCGCCTTGTTTCTTTGATCGAACAGTCTTCTGCTTTCTGCCATCAGTCTCGCAACTTTCTCTTTCAAATATAGGTAACGCTTCAGTAACTTCTCCCTGTCGTCATCGTCACCCTTGTTGATATCCGGAGATGTCTTTGTAAAGCCATGCTGCCGGAATGACGGGCTATTCACACCCGTGGTCGAAAGCCCGCCTGGCACGAAATCTGAAGTGACTGCATCCGCTGAAAAGAATATGGTGAAAGCCAGAATCAGTAAAAACTTATTCATTAGATTCATTTCACTTATCACTCTCCTAAAAATAATGCTTACTAATAATACTACTCCATTTTGAGAATCCTGGCTTCACCTTATCGAGCTCATCCGCACACGCGAGGTTTGACCTTTTATAAACAAGAGTTTTATCATCAGAAGCCTGCGCCGGAGTGGCGAAATTGGTATACGCACTAGATTCAAAATCTAGCGAGCTTTACGCTCATGGGAGTTCGAGTCTCCCCTCCGGCATTCTCACTTATCTCCCCTCGGCATCATATTAAACATTGTCAAACACGGTATTTTTGTGTTAAATTTCAATAGTCGAAAACATAAAGCATCCACTTTTGTTTTTACGCACAAATCTTTCCAAGAGATAAATCAATGATTGAACCAACCGATGCTTCCGTACTCGTCTGCGACCCTCACGAAAAGAACCGTACGACGATCGTGAAGTTTCTTTCCGCGAATTATGCCTGCAAAGCGGCGGCTTCTTTTACAGAAGCCTCGGAGCTTGTTGCACGCGGTAATTTTGCGGCAATGGTGCTTGATTCCGGCGATGCCGAATCCGAGGACTTTATCTCGACAGCGCAATTTCTCGCGCCGGAGACATCCCTGATCGTGACCAGCGCAAATGAGTCTTCGCGGTTTGTCGTCGATGCGTTTCGCGCGGGCGTTTTTGACGTCCTGCTGAAGCCATTTGAACTTGAAGAACTAGAGGAATCCGTGGTCCGTGCAATCGCAAAAGCGGAATCCGCACGATCGCGCGTCGATTATTACGACCGGCTTGAGGCCGAGCTAATAGACGGTGCGGCGCATCTCGAACAAGCGATCATGGGCATCGAGAGTTCTTACGGAATGACCCTCAAGGCCCTGATCCAGGCGCTCGAAACTAGGGACGCCGAAACCCACGGTCATTCGGAACGCGTCGTTACATTCAGCCTCCGTCTCGCCCACGAAGTGGGCCTGGACAAAGACCAAAAGCGCGATCTGGAGCTCGGTGCGATGCTTCACGATATCGGGAAGATCGGCGTGCCGGACGCCATTCTGAGAAAACCCGCAAAACTGAACAAGCGTGAATGGGACAAGATGAAACTGCATCCGGTTCAGGGTCATAGGATCTTGCGCAGCATCCCGTTTCTCGACGGTGCCGCAACGGTTGTCTTACAGCATCACGAGCGCTGGGACGGCGCAGGCTATCCACACCAGCTGCGAGGCGACAAGATCGATATCACCGCCCGTGTCTTTGCGGTCGCCGATGCCTTTGACGCGATGACGAGCGACCGTGTGTACTCGAAGGGCCGGACTTTTGAAGACGCATATAAGGAATTACAGCGCTGTGCCGGTTCTCAATTCGATCCCGGAGTGATCGAGGCGTTTAACGCCGTTCCGGCGAGCGACTGGGAGATCCTGCATGAGAGGTCTCTCCAGGAAAAGAAAGAGAGTAAGTCATTTCAGGCGGTCGTCGAAGATCTCGTAAGGTCCCACAGCCACTTTGAGATGGTCCACTGATCAGGAGTCTGGAGTCGGGATCCAGCATTCATAATCGCTCACGGCAGCGACCGGCTGTCATAATCGCTCGCGGTAGCGAGTGGCTGTCAGAACCGCTCGCGGTAGCGAGTGGCTGTCATTCTCGCTCGCGGTAGCGAGTGGCTGTCATAACCGCTCGCGGTAGCGAGTGGCTGTCATTCTCGCTCGCAGTAGCGACCGGCTGTCATAATCGCTCGCGGTAGCGAGTGGCTGTCAGAACCGCTCGCGGTAGCGAGTGGCTATCAGAACCGCTCGCGGCAGCGACCGGCTTTCCCAAAGCAGACGGAACTCTAATTCCCCATATCTGCGCAGAATCACCAGCACA
>JAOTWT010000576.1 GCA_029862725.1 Acidobacteriota bacterium
TCATACAAATCACTCCGCGAGGCACTTACACACGCTGGCGTCGCGAACAACCTGAGGGTCAAGGTCAAATGGATCGAATCCGAAGACCTGATGGAAGATGGATTCGAATCCAAGCTTCGTGACTTCGATGCGATACTCGTCCCCGGAGGTTTTGGTAAGCGCGGCGTGGCCGGGATGATCCGTGCAATCCAGTACGCCAGAAGATCTGGAACGCCATATTTCGGCATTTGTCTGGGAATGCAGACGGCGTCCATCGAGTTTGCGAGAGATGTATGCGGTATCAAAGACGCGGATTCGACGGAATTTCTGGAAGATACGCCTTCGCCGGTAATATTTAAATTGAGAGACCTGGTCGACGTCGAGGAACTCGGTGGCACGATGCGTCTCGGGGCATGGGACTGCGAACTCAAAGAAGGTTCGCTGGTTCGCGAAATTTACGGCGATGCGGAGGCTATTTCGGAGCGGCATCGACATCGCTTTGAGTTTAATCCGGTGTATCGCGAAAAGCTTGAGAAAGGCGGGCTTGTATTTAGCGGGATTTCGCCAAACCGTAAGTTCGTAGAGATGATCGAACTCCCGCGGGATGTCCACCCGTTTTTTGTCGGATGCCAGTTCCATCCGGAGTACAAGTCAAAACCGCTCAAGGCCCATCCGCTTTTTTATTCGTTTGTCGAAGCCGCGTGGCGGAACCGGATGGCGAGTGAGAATTTGAGCGAAGATATCAAAGAGGACAAACCGATCAAGAACAACGCACCGGAGGCGATACAGGCCGCAGCCGCGGGGACCGAAGAGTAGCATCGGTTTTGCAGGGTTTTGGGCTGAAGGGAACATCGGATCCGCTCAGCCCTTTTTTGTTTGGGTCTCACGATTTGAAGGCGAATCTTGTTTTGGCAGCAACCTGTCCCGGTCGTGACCGGGTCGCCGGCCCTGTATTTTGATTTGCGTCCCGCGGGTTTGCGTTATTGATTTTCGGTTGCCGTTGTTATGATAAGCGGCAGCGGAAACTGGAGAAAACGGTAGGTTTTATGAAATCATTCGATGCGGGCGGCGCGACTTTTGGTGACGGAAGGTTGACTATAATCGCCGGGCCATGCGTGGTCGAAAACGAAGAGCACGCGTTGTTTATGGCCGGGCGCATTAAGGAGGCCTGCGAAAACGTAGGGCTTGACCTCGTATACAAGTCGTCCTTCGATAAGGCCAACCGCAGTTCTATTGAGAGCTTTCGCGGAGAGGGGCTCGAGTTCGGGCTCGGGGTCCTTGCAAAGGTCAAGGCGGAACACGGTGTCCCGGTTATCACGGATGTACACGAACCGTGGCAGGTCAAGCCGACTGTTTCGGTCGCGGATATTCTGCAGATTCCTGCGTTTTTGTGCCGCCAAACGGATCTGCTGGTTGCGGCCGCGCAGTCCGGCAAGCCGGTCAATGTCAAGAAGGGACAGTTCTTATCGCCGTGGGACGCAAAAAATATCGTTGATAAGTTGGTTGCCGCCGGTTGCGAGGAACTCATGTTGACAGAACGCGGAGCGAGTTTCGGATACAACAACCTAGTTGTCGACCTGCGATCGTTTCCCGTGATGAGGGAGTTCGGATATCCCGTCGTTTTTGACGCGACACACTCGCTCCAATTGCCTGGTGGCCTCGGAAAAGCCACCGGCGGGCAATCAGAATTTATCGAGAATTTCGCACGAGCCGTCGTCGCGTGCGGGGTCGATGCGGTATTTATGGAAGTTCACGACGATCCGGCGAACGCGCCAAGCGATGGTCCCAATCAGTTGCCCTTGGAAAGATTTGAGCCCCTGCTCGAAAAACTGAAGCAGATTCACGAACTTGTGGCTGACTAGATACGCGCCGTCCAGGCATCTTACGCAATTCCGCCTGCGTCAAATGCAGGTCGAAGCACCTTTAAATGGTATGCAATCGGGTGCAACGGGGGCGGACCGAAACATATCCTTATGAAAAACAGACGTACGATTTTATGGTTGGCAGCGGCTTGTCTTCTGGTTTTCCCGTCGATAACCAACGCGCAGGTCAAGCTGACGTGGAAGGTCGTCAAGTATGACCTCAACGTTACGCTACCGTCCGATTTTGGAACCGATCGCGATCTCGATGTAACTGCGACACTTGAACTCAAAAACCAGACCAGCCAGCCGTTTGGCAGGGTCAGCTTGCGAATAAGCGAAGCGGCAAAGGTGACTTCGGTTTCTACGGGTGGGTCGAGCGTCGATTTCGGAAACAGTGTCGAGAAGCTAAGCGCCACGCAAAACCTGCAGAAGGTACAGATCTCGGTGCCGTCGG
>JAOTWT010000070.1 GCA_029862725.1 Acidobacteriota bacterium
AAATGTGTACCGCTTGCGTAATTTCTCACCTTCGAAAGAAAAGAGACCGCGCTCGTCAGTGCCGACCCAGGCATTGCCAAGGCCGTCAAATGCTATCGCATTTACGGTGCCGAGGTTTTCTCCGACAACGCGCAGGTTCGGAAGTTTGGATGTCAGGAAAAGTCCGCTGCTCTCATTGCTCGATCTCGCACCGAGCCAGAGTTTTCCGGAAGTATCGCGTTTCAGGACGTTTATAAAAAATGGTGACGGCCTTGTGATAAGGCGTTCACCTTTTCCTTCCCTCAAACGGAGCAGGCCGCTGCTCTGCGAACCGAGCACCAGATCGGTCCCTTCGCGGACCACGCTTTGTACGGGTATTTCGTCCCGTAGAACGACGGCGGCTTTGTAAATCCCTTCGACCTCGGTGCATTTAAACAGGAGCCCTTTGTCGTTTGTGAGATAAACCGCATCTTTTTCGATCAGAATCGAGTTGATATTGCTGCCTTCGGTAACGTCGATCAATCTGAAACTGCCGTCCCGGACGTAATATGCGCCTCGCTGGCTGCCAATCCAAAGGGTGTCGTCAGCGGCAACTTCCAGCGCACGGATCGGAACGGAAAGAAGATCGGAATAAATATTAGTCTGGACCCGCCGGCCGTCGAATTTTGCCAAACCATTGTCGGTCCCGAACCAAATAAAGCCGTCCGAGGTTTGCGTGATGGCCCTCACGCGTTCCGAAGGGAGCCCATGAAACGAGCTGATTGTGCCCCATTGCTGCAGGTTTCTGGAGGACCGCGACAGGGTCTCCTCGGCCGTCTCGTCGCCCGGGGAGGTCTGAGGAATATGGGCGGCCGCAAGAATACAGACTGCGAGGAGGGCCAGGAATATCCTTCTGCGGGTTTTGCCGGTTGTTGGGTGTGAATCATTCATCCGGGGAATTGGAATGGATCGCGATGAAAACGTTTCGTTCGATTTCCGCGGCCTGAAGGCCGGGCTAAATTCGTCTGGTCCCTACGGGACGGCTAAGGAATCACCAAATGTGATAGCCCAGGCGACTGTAGAGCAATTCAACAATTCAATCTTCCAAAAGAAACTTCTTGCGGTCCCGTTCGAGCCAGTTATCTAGCTCCTTACCCGCTTTTTCAAGCTCGTCGCTGTTGATGAGACCGCGGCGGAGCGACTCGGCAAACGCGCGGGTGCGTACGTTGTATGCAAGCTTGTCGTATTTCTCGTGTTCAGTACCTTCGGAATGATGCGGAAAAAGCTTGTCATAGAGATTTGCGAGCCGGCTTTCGACCCCGCGCTGCGAGAGCGAACATTTTCTCGCGATAGCCCAGTTGGAAAGCCCCAACGCGAGGTAACGCAAGGCCTCAGCTTCGAATTCCGTCAGAAGTGGCCGCTTGAAGGAATCCTTAAAGGCCGGGTCGATCATATCAGCGCCGTCCTCGAGGACGGTTGCGACAAACCTTATAAAACGCGTTTCGGGGTTGTTTTTGTGAATAAATCCATATGCGGGCTGCGGCTCGAGGGAACGAATGATCTTACGTATCTCGTTGATGTAGATCTCGTGCGGAAACTGCGTCCAGAAAATTATCTTTGCACTCGGAAATTCGCGCCAAATCTTGCGCGCCGCCTTTACGCCCGAGAGATTCGGCATTTGAATATCGAAAATACATAGCTCGGGACGTTCTTTGAGGGTCGTGCGAATAGCTTCTGCGCCGTCCTTAACCTCTATTACAGGCGCATTCTGCGGAAACTCCTTGGCAAGGAGCTCGGCCGCGTACCGGCGCTGCGCGACATTGTCTTCAGCAATTAATATGGACATCTTTTGTAGTTGGCAATGTTTTCAAAGTCTACTGAGTTAACAAAGTCCTTAAAGTTCACAGAGTCAACGAACCTCCTAAAGTTCGCGGGTTCAAAAAATCCTCCGAATTTGCAAAGTTAACGAGGTTCTCAAACTTTGCCAAATCTGAAATCTTTGTTAACTCTGAAAACTTTGCAACTCAGCTAACTTATTGTGAATTATACAGCCTCGGCCGATGTCTACAATGAGGCTTGCCACATCTAGCAATGCGGTTCTTTCAACTCGCCCGAATATTGTGCTTTAATAAACTGCTATATGTCTCAAGATTGCTTGTTTTGCAAAATCGTTAAAGGCGAAATTCCGTCTGAATTCGTTTATCAGGACGAACATTGTGTGGCGTTTACTGACATAAACCCGCAGGCGCCGACGCACGTTCTCGTCATACCGCGAACCCATGTCGCCTCGCTCGACGAGTCTTCGAACAACGAAAAGGCACTTCTGGGTCATCTATTATTGGCCGCCGCGGAGATCGCTCGACAAAATGGTTTCGCCAAAAATGGCTATCGAACGGTGATCAACACAAACGACGACGGTGGACAGACAGTGTTTCACCTTCACGTTCATCTTTTAGGAGGAAGAAAGTTTATCTTTCCCCCGGGATAGGCAGTTTAGTATGTACCGGTTGTATTTATTGATAGGACTCACGATTTTTGTGGTCAGCGGTTGCGGGCTTTACGCTTCAGAAACCGACAATACAGGGCTTCGTTCCGAAAATCTGGATTCAGGAACTGAAAACACGAATCAGGAAGCAGTCCTCGATGACGAAGAAGTACCGACCTTTGAGGATGCCGAAACGGCGCTCCAGAAAGGGACGGAATATCTGGACGATGACAGGCTCGAAATGGCAATCAACGCGCTGAAACAGGCGGTCGAACTCGATAAGGACTTCGCCGATGCTCATTTCCAACTGGGTGTCGCCCTTTCGCTAAAAGAATCGGAAGAGGAGAAGCAGCTACCGGAAGCCGACGGTGCCGACGACACTAAAACCAAGGAGAAAACCGAAACTAAGGAATCGGAGATCGCATTTAAGAACGCCGTCACGGCATACAAAAAGGTGATTGCCAAAGATTCTAAAAACCACAGGGCGTACTACAATCTCGGAAGATCGTATGTAAAGCTTTTCGATGATAAGGAAGCCCGCAAGGCTCTGGAACAGGCGGTTAAGCTAAACGACGAAGACAGCCTGTACCGGACCGAACTCGGAGCGGTCTTGATAAAACTCGCCCAGTATCCCTTGGCTATAAGGCAATTGGATAAGGCGATCGAGATCGACGAAGACAATTACAGGGCAGAAGATCTGCTTGCCAAGGCGCGGGCCGGCAAAAAGCGTGTCGACCACGTCCAGAAAGAAAAACCACGAGCCGGCTCGACGAGTACCAACTCGTCGGGCACGGCCAAATCTACGGGTCCGAACGACAATCAGGACGAAAAAAGTTCGACCACAAGGGCCCGGACCGTCGAACCTGCAAAACCCGCGGCGCCGAAACCTGCGGATAAAAGACCACCGCAGCCGCCCAGGAACCAGAACCGCTAAAAATACACTTTGAGACGCGATGCTGTCTGAAGTTTCATTAAATCTACACCAACGGCACGCGAGCCGATGTATGTGAAAGTTCACCTGCCGTTTCAAATCCGGATTACGTGCATCGTAATAACCCAAATTCCGGTATTGCTGTGTCAACTTGACATTTTTCCCCAAAAAGGCGACAAATATCCTCAGGCGTTTGCCTATGTTTTGTATACGCAACGTTTAAGCCTCCATGAAAATCGAACTAGACAGTCCACAGTCCCTTTCCCTTGAAAGAAAGATCAAAATGCACGAGGCGCGAGAAGCGATCATCGATCGGCTTGCGCATGATTTGCCGACGAATATCGAACTCGAACGCTTCTTGCGTGTCGTCGTTTCGGAAATCGGACGGATGATGAACGCGGACCGTTGCGATCTGATCCAGTTGACCGAGGATAACGAGCTCAAGATCAGTCATGAATGGCGTGCCAGCGAGGAGATTCCGACCAGCGAGGGGACGAGAATTCCCATCAATGCCGAAAAGCTTTCGGAACACTTCGATCTTACAAAGCCGATAATCGTCAACGACACCTCAAAGGCCAAAGATCCAAAGGTGAGGATGCTCGCAAAAGCCCTCGAAACGCAGTCTCTGCTTGTGCTCCCCATCGCGCTGAACAAGAAAGTGATCGGGCTTCTCGGGCTCCACGACACCAACGGCCCGCGCGAATGGCTTGAAGACGAGGTCGCATTTCTCGAATCGATCACGAGCCAGCTCGCAATTGGTTACCAATACACGAGTCTTTACGTCAATCAGGAAAAAGAGTCGAATCGCACCAAAGCACTTCTCGAGATCGCCAACACGCTGAATTCACACTCCGATTTTAAAATCGTTTCTTCGAGGGTCCTGGAACGTGCGGTTGAACTCGTCGGCGCGGATTATGGTGCTCTTGGCGTACTCGATCAATCAGGTAAAAAGATATCGCTTGCCTCGTTCAAAATGAACCAGGGCAGCGAGCCGAATAAGGTTTTGCGGATGATAGAGGAACACGGGGCCTCGCTTGATCTCGATCCTTTTCCGGCCCTTGCCGACATCCTGAAAGGGGGAAAAACGCTTCGTCTGATAGACAGCGATCTGCCGCTTGCAATCAAGTTGATCTTTAATTCGCAGTTTGGGGGCAAAGCTGCGTTGGTGGCACCGGTAAGAGTTGGCGGCCAGGCCTTCGGACTGCTCGGATTTGTTTGGAGCGAACCGGTCGAGAAGGGATTCGACGATCACGACGTCGCCCTGGTCGAGGGCATTTCCGACCAGATCGGAACCGCGCTCGAGCGCGACCAGCTGTCTGCCGAGATCATGCGGCTCAAAGCCGAACTCGACCAGCGAAATAAGAGCGAGATTATCGGGCAGGCGCCGAATCTGACGCGGGCAATTGAACTCGCACTCAACGTGGCGGATACAAACACCTCCGTCTTGATCCAGGGCGAGTCCGGGACCGGCAAGGAATTGATTGCGAACCTGATACATTTTAATTCCGGTCGTGAAGACCAGCCCTATGTGAAGTTAAACTGCGGCGCAATCCCCGAAACGCTCCTCGAGTCGGAACTCTTTGGCCACGAAAAAGGTTCGTTTACGGATGCTCGCGCGACAAGAAAGGGACGGTTCGAAGAAGCCGACGGGGGAACCCTGTTTCTGGATGAGATCGGTGAAATGAGCATGCCGGCTCAGGTCAAGCTTCTCCGTGTGCTGCAGGAAGGCGAGTTTATGCGCATCGGCGGCAGCGAGACGATAAAGGTCGACGTAAGGGTGATTGCGGCATCCAATATCGATCTCGAAAAAGCAGTCGATGAAGACCGATTTCGCAAAGATCTTTTTTACAGGCTCTCGGTTTTCCCGATCGTCGTACCGCCGCTTCGCGAGCGCCGCGAGGATATCCACCTCCTCGTCTTTCATTTCCTCGAGCTGTACAAGGAAAAGTCCGGGAGGTTTGTTTCCGGTATCTCGAAGGAAGCGCTGCGGGCACTTGTGAATTACGGGTGGAGCGGAAACGTAAGGGAACTGGAGAATGCGATCGAACGGGCCGTGATCATCGCCTCCGGCCGACAGATCGAACTCGAGGACCTGCCCGCCGCGATCAGCGGCAAGGCGTTCGAGATGGATGCGAGGGCTCGCGAGGAACGGGCACGGGCCGCCAGCGAAGGCCGTTCGATCGGGATCGAGCTGGAGCTTCCTTCGGCGATGAACGAGGTCGAGGAGAATGTCATAAAAGCGACCTTGGATTATACCGACGGCGATAAATCGAGAGCCGCCAGGCTTCTCAATATCGGCCGCAAGACGCTCTATAGAAAACTCAATCAATACGAAGGCCGGAAAGACTGAGAATTATCCGCGGAATCCGAATCGATAGCTCTATTCGTCGGGCTGATCTGCGTTTCCCATAACGGGCGCGGTTTATATGGCGGCCTCGGGTCGTTGGTTTGAACCGGGACTGACCCTTGAGATTCGTGACAAAAATCTCTTTACTTGGCGTCTGACCGCAAATATACTGACCGGGCAAAAAACATTCCGAAGGCACATCTCTTTCCGAGGAGAAGCATCCAGATGACCAGATTTACTTCCGCAATCGCGTTGGGTCTCGCTGCCATTGCAGTGTCATACGGCCAGACCCCGACGGCCGTCCCGACGCCGCCGGTGGAAGATGATGTTGTTCAAATTACGACAAACCTGATTCAGATAGATGCGATCGTCACCGGAAAAAACAAAAAGCAGGTGACCGACCTCACGGTTGACGATTTCGAGATCTTCGAAAATGGAAAGAAAAGGGAGATTTCGTTTTTCTCCTATGTCTCGCTGGATGGCGGAGCCGCGGTTGACCGGCAGAATCCAGTTGAAAGAACTTCCGGCAAAAAGGACGATGTGACGATTCCGACAACGCGGCTGAGTGCCAGCGAGGTTCGAAGAGTCTATGCGATCGTCGTCGACGATCTTGGGATTTCGTTTGAGAACTTTCCGTCGATCAAGCATTCCTTGAGAAAATTCGTGAATGAGGACGTCCAGCAGGGCGATCTCGTGGCGATAATCAGGACCGGCAGCGGGAGCGGCGCGCTGCAGTCGTTTACCTCGGACAAGAGACAATTGCTCGCCGCGATCGACCGCCTGCGTTGGAACGCTTACGGCCGCAGCGGCATCTCCAGTTTTGAGGGGATCCGGACAACACTTAAAGAAGATCTTGCCGGCCGCCTTGACTCGGAAGGGAACTCGACGACGCCCGAAGGCATCGACGAAGAACTCAACTTCGAGAAACAGATCGGAGACATAAGGCGTTCGAATTTTGAGGCTGGCACACTCGGGGCACTCTCATACGTGATCCGCGGAATGGACGAGCTGCCGGGCCGAAAATCTATAATTCTGTTTTCCGAGGGGTTTACCTCGGTGACCTCCGACGATGATTTTCCGACCGCCGTTTTCGACCAGCTAAAGCTGATCGTCGATTATGCCAACCGTGCTTCGGTCACATTTTACACGATTGATCCCAGGGGATTGCAGGTACCGGGGATGGCGCTGGCCGAAGATGACATCCGGGAGATCGTGCCAACGAACTCGACCGCAAGCAAAGCGCCGAAACTAGATGCGCGCGACCGGCTTTTCAGGGATTCGATAAGTACGCTCCGATATCTCGCATACGAAACGGGAGGCGTTCCGTTTGTCAACAACAACAGCCTGACGAAGGGCCTCGATACCGCGCTCGAAGATCAAAAAGGCTACTACCTGATAGCCTACGAGCCCGACGAGGAAACCTTCGACGCCTCGCGGGTTAAGTTCAACAACATATCCGTGCGGGTAAAGATTGACGGATTGAAGGTGCGCACGAGAAACGGCTTTTATGCGATTCCGGACAAGAAAGGTACCCCGCTTTCGGATTCGGCGGAACGGCAGATTTACAGGGCGCTCACGTCGCCCTTCGATGCGGGAGAGATTTCGCTGACACTGAACACGCTTTTCGCCGTCGATGGACAACAGGAATTTATCCAGTCGCTTGTCTACATCGAGGGCAAGGACCTGAAATTTAAAGAGAACCCCGATGGCACGCGGTCTGCGAATTTCGATATTCTGGCCGTCACATTCGGAGATTCGAATGTTCCGATCGACGAGGCATCACGAAACTACACGGTCACGCTGAGCGAGCAGAATTACCTTGACGCGGTCAAACATGGCTTTGTCTACAGGCTCGCAGTGCCCGTCAAGAAACCGGGCGCATTTCAGTTCAGGGTGGCTCTTCGCGATTCTGCCTCCGGGAAAGTCGGTTCCGCGTCTCAGTTCGTCTCGGTTCCCAACCTCAAGAAGAAAAGGCTGGCGATGTCGGGCATTGTCCTGAACCGGTATTCGGGCCGCGAATGGCAGCTATTGAAGGCCGGGACGACTCCCGTTACCCGGGAGAAGTACGACAACAGCATCGATAACGCCCTTCGCGTGTTCAGGACCGGGGATGTGCTTCAATTCGGATATGTGATCTACAACGCCCGGCCGAAGTCGGATATTTTGCTCCGGACGCGGCTTATAAAAGACGGTCGGATCGTACTCGAGGGGGCCCCTGGCTCACTGGACACGACGGCGGCGAAAGATCCCGCGCATATTGAAACGGCGGGCGCGATCACACTCGGGAAGAACCTCGACCCCGGAAATTACCTGCTTCAGGTAATTGTGCGCGATATGAAATCAAAAAAACGGAGCGCGCTCGCGACCCAATGGGTGGAGTTTGAAATAATCGACTGACAAACTTCAGCATCAGGTTGACAGTGTTCCAAAACCCATTATTAATTTTAATGAACTATGCCAAAACAAAAACTATCAAATGACGACTACTGCAGGGCGGCGGGCCGGCTGAATTGCGATGTTGCCGCGATCAAGGCTGTCGCTTCGGTTGAATCGAGGGGCAACGGTTTCGACACCAAGGACCGTCCCAAGATCCTCTTTGAACGACACAAGTTTGCGAAGTATACAAACGGGAAGTACATCAACTCGCACCCGCATATCTGTAACTGGACGGCTGGGGGTTATGGCCCTTCGAGTGCGCAATACGACCGCTTCTCCGAAGCGTTTATGCTCGACCCGGAAGCCGCGATGATGTCGGCAAGCTGGGGCAAGTTCCAGATCATGGGATTTAATTTTGCGGTATGCGGATTCAAGTCGGTATCGGATTTTGTCGACGCGATGAAAGAAAACGAGGGACGCCATCTTGATGCGTTTGTCGAGTTTGTCGTCGTAAATATGCTCGATGACGAGCTGCGCAAAAACAAATGGGCCGATTTCGCCCGCGGCTACAATGGTCCGGACTACAAGAAAAACCAGTACGACACCAAGATGGCCGCCGCATTCAAGGAGTTCAAGGCGGAAAATGTCGACTGCAGCAAGTTCGGCGGCACGAAGAAATGGACGGCTCTCAGGCTGAATGATACCGGCCCTAACGTAAAACTGGTTCAGGAAGGGCTCGTGACCGAACTCTTACTTTCGCCGGCGGATGTCGATGGGGAGTTTGGGCCACGGACCGAGATGGCGATCAAGGCATTCCAGTGCCTGAACGGACTGAAGGTGGACGGCGTCGTCGGCAAGGTGACACGTCGGAAACTGCTGGAGCTTTAAGTCGAGGAGTCAGGATTCAGGATTCAGGATTCAGGATTCAGAGTTGGGGGTTTAGGATTCAGGATTCAGGATTCAGGATTCGGACTTCAGGGTTTAGGATTCAGGATTCAGGGTTCGAATTCAGGATTCAGGATTCAGGATTCAGGATTCAGGGTTCGAATTCAGGATTCAGGATTCAGGATTCAGAGTTCAGGGTTCACGGTTCAGGATTCAGAGTTTAGGGTTCAGGATTCAGGATTCAGGATTCAGGATTCAGAGTTCAGGGTTTAGGATTCAGGATTCAGGATTCAGAGTTCAGGGTTCAGGGTCCAGGGTTCAGGATTCAGGATTCAGGATTCAGGATTCAGGATTCAGGATTCAGAGTTTAGGGTTCAGGGTCCAGGGTTCAGGTTTCAGGATTCAGGATTCAGGATTCAGAATTCAGAGTTCAGGGTTTAGGATTCAGGATTCAGAGTTCAGGGTTCAGGGTCCAGGTTTCAGGATTCAGGATTCAGGATTCAGGATTCAGAGTTCAGGGTTCAGGGTCCAGGGTTCAGGATTCAGGATTCAGAGTTCAGGGTTCAGGGTTCGAATTCAGGATTCAGGATTCAGGGTTTAGAGTTTAGGATTCAGGATTCAGGATTCAGGATTCAGAGTTTAGGGTTCAGGGTTCACGGTTCAGGATTCAGAGTTCAGGGTTTAGGGTTCAGGGTTCAGGATTCAGGGTTTAGAGTTTAGGATTCAGGATTCAGGATTCAGAGTTCAAGGTGCAGGGTTTAGGGTTCACGGTTCAGGGCTTAAGGTTGAGAGTCCCGAACTGAATCCTGAATCCTGAATCCTGACTCCTGAATTCGAATCCTGAATCCTGAATTCGAATCCTGAATCCTGAATTCGAATCCTCGTTTCGCGTATGAACATCATCATCGGCACGGCCGGACACATCGACCACGGAAAAACCTCGCTCGTCCGGTCATTGACCGGGGTTGATGCCGATCGCCTGCCGGAAGAAAAAAAACGTGGAATAACGATCGACCTTGGGTTTGCCGAGCTCTCCGAAGGCGATGACCGGATTGGTTTTGTGGATGTGCCGGGTCACGAGCGGTTTGTCAAAAACATGCTCGCCGGTGCGAGCGGGATCGATGCCGTCGTCCTCGTTGTGGCCGCCGACGAGGGTGTGATGCCCCAGACAAGGGAGCATTTTGATATATGCCGCCTTTTG
>JAOTWT010000578.1 GCA_029862725.1 Acidobacteriota bacterium
TCACAGACCCCTCTTGAATTTGCGTCAGATGTCGGGATGCCGGAGGTAATTTCGATCACGGATGCATATAACCGGGTTAGATTTGGAATGATCGAGCTGAAAAGCCAGGAGATGGACAAGATTACGAGGGAACTTGAAGCGATCAGGGAGAAATTGGCTGAAAAGTAAGAATTAAGGACCGGCAATCGGCCGCCACGCGACAGTAAGGAATTCGAGATTTAATCACTGGACTCGCGGACCTCGCAGAAATCGCGGAACTCAGTCCTTTCAGTCAACATACTTGACTCGCTTAATCGGCCCGATAACGTTAATATTCCTGAATGAAGAAAGTCGGTTTTGTCAGCCTTGGCTGTCCAAAGAATCTTGTAGATTCGGAAGTCATGATGGGACAGCTTAAAGACGCCGGATACGAAATCACTGCAAACGCCGAGGACGCCGATACCGTTGTTGTCAATACATGCGGATTTATCGAAACGGCCAAGGAAGAGTCGATCGAGGCGATTCTCGAAGCCACGCAGTTGAAGGAATCCGGAAAGGCAAAACGGGTTGTCGTTGCCGGTTGTCTTGTCGAACGGTACCGGGATGACCTCATCGGAGAACTCCCGGAAGTCGATGCATTTATCGGCACCAGTGAAGTTGACCGGATTCTCGAGGCTGCGGACGAGACCACGGACTTCAAGGCACTGCCGCTTGCCCCAATTGGAAACAAGACCGCGACTTATCTCTACGACGAATACACGCCGCGCCTGAGGGCAACTGAATCCCATACAGCATTTATAAAGATTGCGGAGGGCTGTGACCGTCCCTGTGCGTTTTGTTCGATTCCGGCGATGCGCGGCTCTTTTCGTTCGCGTCGATTCGGCTCGATCATGCAGGAAGCCAAGCAGCTTGCCGATCAGGGCGTAAAGGAAGTCGTATTGATCGCACAGGATTCTTCCAGATACGGCGAGGACCTCGGCGATATCGACGGTCTCGCAATACTTGTCGACGAACTTTGCAAGATCGATAAGCTGGAATGGGTCCGCGTGATGTACACTTATCCGACCCATATCTCGGACGGCTTCCTAAAGGCGATAGCAAACAATCCAAAAGCCGTGAAATACCTCGATATGCCTCTTCAGCATGCCTCGCGCAGGATGCTCAAGGCTATGAAGCGGGGCGGAAACCGGGAAAGCCTCGAACGATTGATTGCGCGGGTGCGCGAGGCGGTTCCCGATATTGCGGTCAGGACGACATTTATAGTCGGGTATCCGGGCGAAACTGAAGAGGATTTTAAGCAGCTCATGACTTTTGTCCGGAACTGCAAATTCGATAACCTCGGTGTCTTCACCTATTCTGACGAGGAGGGGACACCGGCATACGACCTTCCCGATAAAGTCCCGGCCGATGTTGCCGAAGACCGGCAGAAACGTCTGATGGAACTTCAGAAAGAGATCTCTAAGAATTCGAACCACGCAAAGGTCGGGAAAACCTATTCAGTGATGTTTGAGGGTGTGTCAGAAGAATCCGATCTGCTCTGGCAGGGACGCCTCGAGGGTCAGGCGCAGGAAATCGACGGCCTGGTCCTGATCAACGACGCGCCGGAAGATTTCCTGCCGATTTCCGGCAAAATTGTTAACGTCCGGATAACGGAAGCCCACGATTATGATCTTGTCGGGGAGATCGTTCAGCAGTAAAGTTCTCGGGTCGTAAGTAAATAGATCCGGAGGTTTCAATGAGAGAATTAAGAAGTCATTTGTTGCTCGCAATGATTATTCTTGCCGCAGGAGCTGTCGGCATCGCTCAGGAAGTAGATCGCCCGGGGCCGACCGGCACCATCAGGTTTCCCGATGTCGAGGGCTGGGAAAGGAGCCAAGTTTATCGCTATCCTTTGGAGGAATTGGGGTACAGCGTGAACTACGAATCGACAGTTGGTGGAAAAGTGACCCTCTACGTATATGACAAGAATCTCAAGTCGATCCCTGACGGAATCGAGGGAATGCTCTTCAAAGACGAGCTCAAGGACGCCAAAAATCAAATAATGAAGGCCGTTGAGCTCCGCTATTATGAATCTGCCGATATTCTAAAAGACGATTCAATCACGCTTGGCGGCGAAAACGGAAACGTCCAGGCCCTTCGGATGGTTATAAGACTCAAAACGGGAGGCAAAAACCTGACTTCGGAGATTTATATTTTCGGTTACGACAACGATTTTATTAAGCTTCGTGCGACACGGGCCGAAGAAATAGAGGGACTTCAGAATAGAGCGATCACGGATCTGTTTGCGGCACTGGACAAACTATTTACAAAG
>JAOTWT010000577.1 GCA_029862725.1 Acidobacteriota bacterium
GACGCGGTATCCATTAGCGGTGAGGTTACCGGCGGGGTCTCTGTATCTGGCGATCTCACTGCGTTAGACCCTGAAGGAACGCGCGTCTTTACGTGGGACAACCTCAGCGGACGCGCGAGTCTTACGGCGGCGTCATTTCAATTTGACGAAACGCCGCTTTCCGCCACGGAACCCGTCCTCGTCACATTTAGTACAAGCGAGGTCGTGTTTGAAAATGCAAAATTCGCCGGCGGCGGTTCGAACCTTGTTGTAAGCGGGAAGAAAGCCTTTACCGATTCGGGAATCAACAATCTCGCAATTGACGGAAGAGTGAATCTCGGAATCGTCCGCGCCTTTTCGCGAAATACGCTCAAGAATATTTTTCTGAACGGCGTCGCCGATATCGAGATCCGGCTCTCAGGTGTCAACCGCACCTCGCGTTTGAATGGTACCGCGATTCTGGAAAACGGCTCCGCCGCGACCTTTGTCGGTGCAAACAGGATCAGCTTTGAGCGAGTCAACGGAAGAATTAGGTTTACAACCAACCAGGTCCAGATCGAGCAGGTAACTGCTTTTCTCGGGGGCGGCAAAGTCACCGCGAGCGGTGGCGCACTGCTTGCCGATGATCTTTCACTCGACCGCATACGGATCGAGATCAGGGGCAACAACATCACGGTGCCGCTTCCCGATGATTTTGTAACCACCGGAAACGCGAACATCGAAATCAGCGGCCGCCGCGAGGGTAATTCTTTTGCGTCATTGGTCTCGGGCACAGTCGTTACTCGGCGGAGCCTGTATCGGAAGGATATCGATCTCGCCGATCTGATCAGCGGCAGGCGGGACGCAGCGCTTTCCCAGTCGACCGATTCGGGCGCCGCTGGAACAATTAGCTACGCCGCGCCCAGACTCGATATCCGAATCCTCGGCCGGGAAGCATTGCGGGTCCGTAACAATTTGGCTGATCTCACGGCATCCGCCGATATGCGTTTGACGGGCGATACCGAGGTCCCTCGTTTGTCTGGTCGTATTACCGCGACCAGCGGAACCATCTTTTTTAGGGATGATCGCTACGAAGTTCAAAGGGGCGTGCTTACGTTTCCCCCGAACACAAACATCGACCCGCGTATCAATCTACAGGTTGAGTCGGAGATTCGCGGGTACCAGGTATTTGTAAATCTGAGCGGGAGTTTAAGCGACCCCGATTCGTTTAATGCTGTGGTCACATCGAATCCCTCGCTGCCGCAAGCGGATGTAACCTCACTCATCACGACCGGGAATCTGACTAATACGAGCGACGGGATTCCAACTATCGCCCAGGGCGGACTGAATACTGCCGCTGAAATACTGACCGATGAAATAATTAACAAACCGATAGCCCGCGCGACTGACAAACTTTTTGGCCTCAACCGGTTCGCGCTTGATCCGATAGTTTCGGGACAAAAAGGAAACCCGACCGCGAGACTGACGGTCGGAAGGCAGATCAACCGAAATCTTCTGGCCACTTACTCCACGAATCTGTCGCAGGATCAGAATCAAGTGCTGGCCCTTGAATACAGGGTCTCGAACCGGCTTTCGTTTGTTGCTGCGTACGAACAGCGGTCGCTGACAAATGTCACCCAGAACCGTAACAAGTTCAGTTTTGAAATACGGCTCCGGAAAAGATTTTAGTGAACAGGATTTCTCAAAACACATATACCGGATTGTTTTCCAAAGGCTGGTTAACAATTTGCGCGTGTTTGCTTGTATTTTTGGCCTGCCAGCCGCTCTCTGCGCAAAATCCTTACGAAAATCGGACAATCTCGGGTATCGATATCGCATTCGAAGGTGCGGACAGAGATATTTCCGCGGCCGAGCAGTTCAGGACCGTCGCCGCCGGTGCGCTCGGCAGCCATTATTCAAGCGTTCGCGTTCGCGACGCACTTGAGAAACTCTATGAAACAGACCGTATCGTGTCTGCTTCGGTTGCCGCAACGCTGATTGGGGAATCGGAAGTACTGCTTCGATTTGTAATAAAAAGAAAATCTGTCGCCAGAAAGATCGAGGTAACGGTCGGGGACCCCGTCGGCGATGCCGTGACGGAACAGGAGATCCGGCTGCAGATAAACCTACTGACTCCCGGCAGTACAATTACGGATAAGGTCCTCAACGAGAACTCGAGCCTGATTCTCACCTATTTGCGTGATCGCGGTTTTTTTGATGCCAATGTCGAAATTGTCCAGACTCCCCTCGCAAGCGAGAAAGAGATCGCCGTGGAGTTTCGGGTCAACCCAAATGCGCAGGCCAAAGTAGGAAGCTTTGAACTGGATATTAT
>JAOTWT010000153.1 GCA_029862725.1 Acidobacteriota bacterium
CTGGTCGTAAATCCGGCGCAGGACTGGGGCCATTTTTCGTGACACGCGCCCGGAGACGATCATTACATCCGCCTGTCTTGGGCTTGCCCGGAAAGTTTCGGCACCAAACCTCGAGAGATCATTTCTGGACGAAGGGCCGTTCATCATCTCGATGGCGCAGCAGGCGAGGCCGAATGTTGCAGGCCAGAGGCTCGACTTGCGGGCCCAGTTGATTACCGCATCCAGTTTGACCGTGACAACGTCTGGAAGAGACTCCAGAACAGTATTCTCTAAACCCATTAAATTCTCCGACTTACGCGGCTTTCGCCGTCTCAAGTTTACGTGCCGCGGCACGTTTCTCCATTTTGCGGGCTTCCGCTCTCGCCTCGGCACGAGCCTGTTCGCTCCAATCGAAAGCGCCTTTTTTCCACTCGTAGATCAATCCCACGACGACCGTACCCAGGAAGAACATTATGGTCACAAAGGCGATGGTTCCGTACATCACGCCGGTAGACTTTTCCAGCGAAAGCAGGCCTTTGAATGCGACGGCGAAGGGAATTATGAAAAGAATTTCAAGGTCGAACAAGAGAAAGGCGACCGCCACCATATAGAACTTAATCGAGAAACGATCTCGTGCTGTGCCGACCGGGTCTTTACCGCACTCATACGGCATGAGCTTGACCGATGTTCGTTTTCTGGGGCCGATCAATTGACCGACGAGGAGTTGGCTGAGACCGAAGCCGATCGCGACAATAAACATAATCGCAATCGGGGCGTAATCGAATAGATTAAAATCTTCCATTTTGCTCCGCTTGAACGGTCGAAAAACTCATGCTGCCGCGACGAACCGAGACTGATTTTTATGCTCAAAATAATAAATCGAAAGGAACAAAAATAATCGTAAGTTATGGACTTGGGAGTGTCAAGGAAGCTCAATTTATGGGGGTCACTTTCGGAATTGCAGGCGCTTTGAACGACTTTCGATTGAATGTGAGTGCGCGCTTGGAATACAATTGATAACTTCGTTGACCTCGGCGGAAAACGTGTGTTACGTTCGCATGCGCCGGATTGAAGCCGGCGTTACAAATATAGATCGCCGCAAAAACAAAACTTCGTGATAAGCGGTTTCAACACAGATATTGATCATGGAGGTGTGAAATACCACATCCAAACAGAGGACAAAGGCCTCAAGACACCCTTTATCCTGTCGCTCGTTTACAGGGGCGGCACGATACTGGCGAGTAAACGGTCGCCTTACGAGGACCTGATCGAATCTGGGTTTGACGAGGAAGTACTCGAAGCCCGGGTCCAGCGTCAGCACAAACTGATCTGCGCGGCAATTCATGCCGGCAGAATAGACGACCTCATGAGGATGACGATGAAGGATTCGTCAGACTCTCCAGCCGGGCTCATTGCCAGGAAGAAGGAAATCAGGCCAGTTCAAAAGCCTGCCGTATCGCCTGTCGATGCCCCCTCCGAGGCGAAAGCGCCCGCCCCACCGCTTGACGATATCGAAACTGGCGGTTCGGCCGATACCGAAACTGTCTGGGATATACCTCTTATAGAGGATGTCGAAGTAATCGAAGCCACTGTGATCGATGGCAATCTGATCATCGAAGAAGAGATCATTCTTCCTCCGGAAGCGGTCAGGATTATCGGGGATCTTGAACAGTTCGAGCCTCTTTTGGAAAACGAACTAAAGGTCAAGATTCTGGGGAGCGAGGCTTTTACGAGCGGGGAACAAAAGAGCATCAACGTACTCGTATGCAGGGGATCCGAAGAAACGGCGATTCCCGAGGCCGGGATCATGATCAAGGTCCTCGGATCCGATTTCAGGCCCCAGATATTTCACTCGGTTGCGGACAGCAACGGTATCGCTACCGTTTCGGTGAGCATTCCGGAATTTCGTTCCGGCCGGGCGGCGATCTTGGTGCGAGCGATGGTTGGAAACGAAGAGGCTGAAATGCGACGATCGATAACCCATAAAGACGTATGATCAGTCTGACGATTAACGGCGAGGTGCGGGATGTCCCGGCGGGTAAATTGCTTTCCGATCTGATCGAGGAATTGGATTTACCAGATACGCGAATTGCGATCGAAGTGAACGGGTCCGTTATTCGCAGGAACGCCTGGTGCGACGTCACACTCTCGGATTCCGACGTCCTGGAAATTATACATTTCGTCGGCGGGGGCTAGTTTCCCGAAAGCTGTATGAGTCTTTGGCGGACTCGGATCATATTTTGATCCGGTCCGCATTTGTTTTGCACTCAAATTTGCTAGACTTAATGTAAGTCAAAACATGAGCGACAGCGCGCGAATCGAGGAGAGCAGTTTGAGATTAGCAGGCAAGGAATTCGGATCGAGGCTGATCATAGGCACCGGGAAGTACCGGAGTTTTTCTGAAATGAAAGAGGCGCATAAGGCGTCGGGTGCGGAAATGGTGACAGTTGCGGTAAACCGTGTTCCGCTGGACGGCAGCACGGAGTCATTTCTGGATCATCTCGATCCATCGATGCAGATTTTACCCAACACGGCGGGATGTTTTGATTCCGAACACGCGATCCGGACCGCCCGGCTCGCTCGCGAGGCATTGGGAACCGACTGGATCAAGCTCGAGGTGATCGGGGATAAGACCACTCTCCTGCCCGATAACGAGCAGACGCTTGAAGCGGCGAAGGTGCTCGTCGCGGAAGGGTTTATCGTTCTTCCGTATTTTAGCGACGACTTGATCATGGCAAAGAAGCTGCTTGACGCCGGTTGTCCGGCCGTGATGCCACTTGCCGCTCCGATCGGGTCGGGTCTAGGGGTCCAGAACCCGGCGAACCTGCGCATCATGCGAGAGCAGCTTAAAGACGCTTTGATCATCGTCGATGCCGGTGTTGGGACAGCCTCGGATGCGGCGATCGCGATGGAACTCGGGGCCGATGCGATCCTCATGAACACGGCCATTGCAGAAGCTTCTGATGCGCCGAAGATGGCCCGCGCGATGAAGCTTGCGGTCGAGGCCGGGCGTCTCGCGTTCGAATCGGGGAGGATGCCGAAAAGGCTTTATGCGTCGGCCTCAAGTCCGATCGAAGGCGCGATTCAGTGAGTGCGGGAGTGCGGAAGAGATGGTTCCTTTGATTAAATTTGCGGTTTTGCTCGCTTTTGGGGGAATTTTGTTTCTCGCGTGCACAACCAACAGGGCTAGCGGGCCGAAGGGGACTAGAATTGCCGACAGCCAGAAATATGAAGCTACTTTGTTCCGGCAGAATTGTGCGATCTGTCACGGGCCCGAAGGCCATGGGAAGACCGTTAACGGGACCCGGGTCCCGAGTCTTCGGATAGGCGATGCGGCGAAACGTTCTGAAGATGAGATTTACTCGCAGATCTCGAACGGTAAGCTGCCGATGCCTTCGTTCAGAGACCAGTTGACGGTCTCTGAAATTCAAAAGATGGCGAAGTTTGTAAAGGAAGATCTGCAGGGTAGAACAGTCCGCGAATAAATTCGCGGCAGATCGTTTTCGAGAAATAGGGCGCCTGGCAAAACGGCAGGACGCGGAGTTACGATGAAGATACTGATCACAGGGGCGACCGGGCTTGTAGGAAGCGCTTTGATACGCGCTCTTGAACCAGAAAATCACGAAATATACAGGCTTTCCCGTTCCACACCCGACAGCGATCACGATATACAGTGGGACGCACGGGACGGATTTACCGGGGATGAGGCGAAAAAGCTCGAGGGCCTTGATGCCGTCGTACACCTCGCGGGCGAGAATGTCGCCGGGGGGAGTTGGACCGAGGAGCGGAAGGGCCGGATCCGGGATTCGAGGGTCGTCGGGACACGGACACTGGTCAAAGCGCTCTCGGAAACCAAGGAGCCCCCGAAAATCTTAATCGGTGCTTCCGCCGTTGGGTATTACGGGGACCGGAAGAATGAGGTCGTTACCGAGGAAAGTGGACCCGGCGAGGGCTTCCTGGGAGAAATCTGTATCGAATGGGAAGCGGAGATCAACAAGGCGTTGGAATTCGGTGCGAGGGTTGCGATCCCGCGTATTGGAATTGTCCTGGCTAAAGACGGCGGGGCGCTGGAGAAGATGGTGACTCCCTTTAGTTACGGTCTCGGAGGGACGGTCGGATCGGGAGAACAGTGGATGCCGTGGATTGCGATTGACGACCTTGTCGACATACTCGTTTACGCGCTGGAAAACGACGAGGTTAGCGGGGCGTTTAATGCGACATCTCCGAATCCCGCTCAAAACAAGGACTTTACAGAAGCCCTTGCCTCCGTACTCAATCGTCCTGCATTTATTCCCGTTCCCGCGTTCGGAATAAAACTGATATTCGGCGAAATGGGCAATACGCTCTTGCTACAGGGCGCACGGGTGATACCTCGCCGGCTTGAACAATTGGGATACAAGTTCAAATTCCCGGAGCTGGAGCCGGCCCTTGCTCATGTCCTGGGTGATTGAAACGACCCGTTGACACATTCATTGCAGGCAAAAAATGAAGCTCTGGATCTCAAAACAGACCGATGCTCCGATCAGGGATCAGCTCGTTACGCAGCTAACCCTTGCACTGTCCAGCGGCGACATAGCGGTAGGCGAAAAGCTGCCGAGCAGAGGCGAGCTTTCAAGACGTTTTGGAATTCACGAAAACACGGTTTCGAGTGCCTATAAAATCCTTTCGGAAAACGGGTTGGTCGAGTTTCGGAAGGGAAGCGGGTTCTATGCGAGGAGCTCCGAGAATACCGACAAGGGGCGGGACCTCGAATGGTTGACGGCGCTTTATTTAAAGGACGCGACGGGTCTTGGTGCGGATTACGAGACGATTCGACGGACGGTTCTGGATCAGATCAAGAGAAAACTTGCTGACGGGATCGTAGTCATCGAAGAGGATCAGGACTTGCGGCAGATCCTCATGTACGAGATCAGCGCCTGTACCGGCGAGCCGGTTTCGGGCCTGACTCCAAACGAACTCAACAAGAGTCTCCCGACAAAAGGCAAGATGGTTGCGCTCGCCGACGAAAAACGAAAAATCGAACGCTCCATAGCCGATTGCCTTTATTTGAAGAGCCGTTCGATACCGGAAGCGATGATCGGAAGAGAGCGCCCGGCAGACGACGCCCTGATCGCTTTGGTTTCGGGCTGGGATGGCTTTCTGAAAATGGCGCAGACGATTTTGCTGGCCGTCGAAATAGCCCCCGAATCTATCATGATGCGGTCAACTCAGGAAGACGGCTGGAAAAACG
This sequence comes from Acidobacteriota bacterium, assembly GCA_029862725.1. Classification (GTDB taxonomy): domain Bacteria; phylum Acidobacteriota; class Blastocatellia; order Pyrinomonadales; family Pyrinomonadaceae; genus Aridibacter. The sequence goes on from JAOTWT010000153.1 coordinate 5,210, forward strand.
GAATGGGCGCAGCCTCGATGGTTATTGCCGATTCCCTTGCCGCGAGGCATTTTCGAGGCGACCCGCGGTTACGTGTTTTTCCCTTTCTTTCGGACGAGTCGGTTGAGGACCTGAAACGCCTCGCTTCAGAGAGCTGATATTCGCATTACCCGTCAATTGTGTCATCTGTCACGATTCTGCGGTCACAAGTCACATGACTCCTGACTGCTTATATTTGACATCGGCAAGTTCTGTAACTAGACTTGTTACAGTTATGGCAAGCAGTCAGTTCGCAATGGCGGTACATGTTCTCGCGATGCTCGCAAATAATTGCGACGAACGCATAAAGTCCGGCTATCTCGCAGAGAGTGTAAACACAAACGCGGTGGTGATCCGAAGGCTGCTTTGCGATCTGCATGAAGCCGGGCTCGTTGTGTCTCAGACTGGTTACAGCGGCGGAACGTGTTTGACGCAGGCACCGTCTGAGATCCGGCTGGACGAAGTGTTTGAGGCCGTGGTGAAGACAGAGGTCTTCGGACTGCACCCGAACAAACCGAATCCCGAGTGCGATATCGGATCGAACATAGTCCCGGTTCTGGGGCGCATCCAGGACGAGGTCAATTTGAACGTGAGGCAGACCTTGTCGGGGTACAGTCTTCAGGACGTGATCGACGAAGTGATCCAAATTGGGAAAACAAAGAAAAAGAAGGAACTGGTAAAGTGACAAATGGATATGTGACCAACGAGCAGCTGCTCGAACAATTGAATTGGCGTTATGCGGTCAAGCGATTTGACGCGTCGAGAAAAATTTCGGATCAGGACTGGACGACACTCGAAAGGGCACTGCTTCTCGCCCCTTCGAGCTATGGTCTTCAGCCCTGGAAATTCTATGTTGTTACTGACGAAGTGGTGAGAAAGGAACTGCGGGCGCATTCCTATGACCAACCGCAGATCGAAGAGTGTTCGCACCTCGTTGTGATTTCGGCCCTTAAAGACGCAGGTGCGGCGGACATCGAAAGATATCTCGACCGCATAATTGAAGTAAGAAAAACCCCGCGCGAGGAGCTCGAGGTGCTGCGCGAGATGATGTACGGCTCGCAGAAGGCCGCCAGGGAAAGCGGCAGCCTCAACGACTGGTCGGCGCGGCAGTGTTTTATCGCTCTCGGTTTTCTTTTGAGTGCCGCCGCGATGCTCGGGATCGACGCCTGTCCGATGGAAGGATTTGAAGCCGAAAAATACGACAAATCGCTGGGTATTGAACAAGACGGCTATTTTTCGGTTGTCGCATGTGCACTCGGGTACCGCGACCCGGAAGAAGATTGGTTGGGTAAACTGGAGAAGGTAAGGTATGAACCAAGCGAAGTCTTCAAACGCGTTTAAGGGCTTTTCCGAATATATTGCACGGTCGATGTCTTTTGAGCAGTACCTGTCTTTGATCGACGATCTGCTCGAGGAAGGTAAATCGACGGGGCCCGTTCAGTCCGATGAACATTACTACTTCAGCCGTTTGAACCGTCAAAGGATAAAGCGCCTCGGCAAGACGGTCACGGTCGATGGCGAAACCCGGAGCGCGGTGCTGTCTCTGACACGACCCTTGTTTTGGCTGATAATCACAGAGGGCTGGTGCGGCGATGCGGCACAGGGCATCCCTGTGATCGAGAAGATTGCCGCGGGGAGCCCTCTGATCACAACTCACTATATTTTGCGCGATCAGTATCCCGAGTTGATCGGAAGCTATCTGACGGACGGCGCAAAATCGATCCCAAAGCTCATCTGTCTCGATGCGGAAACTCTTGTCGAACTTGGCACCTGG
>JAOTWT010000444.1 GCA_029862725.1 Acidobacteriota bacterium
GAGGCCACAAAAAGCCCAGCAATACTTTGTCGAGATGCGGGAAGAAGGAATGGAGAAGAGCGATATTATGGAACAGTTGCAGCGTTGGTATTTGAAGGACGGCGGACTGGAAATCGGGAAAGAGCTGAGCGAGCTGTTGCGGTCCTGGGCGTAGCCCGGGGGACTTATTATGGGCGAGTTTGAAAATAAGGTGGCGTTGGTGACCGGCGGGACATCCGGCATTGGTGAGGCAACGGTTCGAGCCTTCGCCGGGGATGGGGCGAAGGTTGCTTTTACGGGCCGTCAGGAGGATAAGGGAAACGCCATCGCGGATGCCGTCGTGGCGGAGGGCGGTAATGCCTTGTTTATCAGGGCTGACATTCGGAAACCGGGGGACGTCGCGAGGATGGTCGTTGAAACGTTAGATGCCTTTGGCAGGCTGGACCTGGCATTCAACAACGCCGGGGTTGAACAGGCTTTTAAGCCGCTTGTCGAGCAGACACTCGAAGATTTCGATTTTTTGGTTGAGACAAATATCCGCGGTGTATGGCTGTCCATGAAAGAAGAGCTCCCGGCAATTATCGAGAGCGGCGGAGGTGCGATCGTCAATACGTCATCTATTTTCGGTGTTGTCGCGGCACCGCTCAACCCTCTATATGTCGCCTGTAAACATGCTGTGATCGGTCTCACTAAATCTACCGCGCTGGAATATGCGAAAGCGGGTGTGAGGGTCAATGCGGTACTTCCGGCGGCGATTGAAACTCCGATGATCGACCGTTTTGCAAGGGACGAGAAAACCCAGGCCTACCTTAAGTCGCTGCACCCAGTCGGCCGCATGGGCCGGCCCGAAGAGGTCGCGCAGGCAGTACTTTGGCTTTGCTCTGAAAAAGCCTCGTTTGTTACAGGAACATCCGTCAGAATCGACGGTGGATATACGGCACAATAAATATGAGAGCTTACGAAATAAACGAGTTTGGAATTGAAAAACTCTCGATCGCGGAAAGAAAGATGCCTGTGCCACAGGCCAATGAAGTGGTAGTGAAATTTCACGCCGCTTCACTGAATTACCGTGATCTGATGATGGTCAAGGGGCTTTACGATCCGAAATTGGAGACTCCTTTGGTGCCATTTTCGGACGGCGCCGGAGAGGTCGTCGAGGTCGGCTCGGAAGTGACTCGATGGCAGGTCGGTGACCGCGTGATGCCTACGTTTATGCAGGGCTGGATCGACGGCGAAATCGAATACAGAAAGGCGAAGACGGCGCTTGGCGGAGACCTCGATGGCTGCCTGCGTGAATTCGGAGCTTTCCGTGAGACAGGCTTGGTCCCAATCCCGGGTCACCTGACCTACGAAGAAGCCGCGACGCTTCCTTGCGCCGGGGTCACGGCATGGAACGCGCTCAAGGTTTCCGGCAGGATCAATAAAGGAGACCGAGTGCTTTTGCTGGGCACGGGAGGTGTTTCGATATTCGCGCTTCAATTTGCAAAGAACATCGGAGCCGAGACGATTATTACGTCTTCGAGCGACGAAAAGCTGGAGATGGCATCGACCCTCGGAGCCAATCACACGATAAACTACAAAACCAACCCCGATTGGGATAAGGAAGTACTCGAAATAACGGGCAAGCGCGGAGTGGACCACGTGGTCGAAGTCGGAGGTGCGGGGACCCTTCAGAGCTCTATAAATTGTGTCAGGATGGGCGGTCACGTTGCGGTGATCGGGGTGCTTTCGGGCAAGGGCGAATTCGATCCGATCACGATTCTTATGAAGGCGGTCCGGCTCCAGGGGATTTTCGTAGGTTCGCGTGCGATGTTTGAAGAAATGGCTGAATTGATTCGCGATGAATACATAAAGCCGGTAATCACAACAGTTTACGAATTTGACGATGCTCGCGACGCTTTGACCCAAATGGAATCCGGCGATCACTTCGGAAAGATCGTGGTCAAGATTGGCTAGGGAAGAGAGACGGGTGAAGGCGTAATTGATTGAAGATTGATGATTCGCGTCTTTTGATTGATCAGATATCGAGCGCCCTACGGGCAGGAAGGTAAAGTATGGATATTGTAGACCCGCGCATTCAGGAATACGCCGATCGATTCACCTCTTCCGAAAGCGAGGTACTGAGCCAGCTGCGGGAGCTGACGTACCGGGAAAGGGTTGACCGGAATATGCTCAGCGGTTTTTATCAGGGCCGCCTTCTATCGATGCTCAGCAAACTGATAAACCCGGGCTTGATACTCGAGATCGGGACCTATATGGGATATTCGGCGTTGTGTCTTGCCGAGGGCCTGCGGGAAGATGGAAAATTGATCACCCTCGATCTGAATGAGGAGACGAACACGATCGCGCGGGCGCACTGGGAGAGGACGGAGTATCGATCGGTGATCGAAGATCGGCTCGAGCCGGCACTGGATTTTATACCGACAATTGAGGAAACGCTCGACTTGGTTTTTATCGACGCCGATAAGGAAAATTATCCAGAATATTTTGACCTTGTTGTTCCAAAGACGCGTTCCGGCGGACTGATAATTGCGGATAACGTCCTTTGGAGCGGTGATGTGCTCAAAGTCGAAAAGGGCAAGACCAACAGAACCAGCTCGATAGCGCTTCATGAATACAACGTGAAGATTAACTCCGACCCCAGGGTTGAGAACATTTTGCTGACGGTGCGAGATGGTTTGATGATCTCGATGGTTAAGTAGGAAGAAAGAAACAGGGGCGAGGGATTAAGTCGTGGCCGAATTGAAAACGAAGAAAAATAAGGCGAGTGAAAAATTCCTTTCCAGTATCGCGGACGAGGCAAAACGAAACGACTGCATCGAAATCGAGAAAATGATGCGGGATGCAACTGGTTGTGCGCCATCGATGTGGGGTGATTCACTGGTCGGTTACGGCAGCTACCACTTCAAATACAAATCCGGACGCGAAGGAGACTGGTTCCGGGTGGGATTTGCCCCGCGTGCGCAAAACGTGACGATTTATATAATGAACGGTTTTGAGCGGTACGGGAAATTGATGTCAAAGCTTGGCAAACATTCGACAGGGAAATCGTGTCTCTATATAAAACGTCTGAGCGAGGTCGATAAAAGAGTATTGAGAGAATTGATCACCGAGTCTCTGCAGTACCTCGAAGACAAGTACGGACCGGTCGAGTGATGATGGATTACACTACTCTC
>JAOTWT010000071.1 GCA_029862725.1 Acidobacteriota bacterium
CGAAGGAAACACAAACGACGAGGGAAGCCGCGAGGGATATGAAGTTTGCCGCCGGATCCGTGCGCGCTCGAAAAAAGACTTTGTGCTGCTCGCCTAGCTTGCCTGGGGGAAGGTTGAAGTTCAGCTTCAACGAGTAGCCGATCAGGGATCGTAATTTGAGCTTTGCTCATCGGCCGGATAAACCGGTGGGTGCCGGTTTCTACATTTGTCGCGGGATAATGGGAGTCCATTTCAGGTAGAGCATACCTGCTCAAAGTCTTTGCGGCAGGGCGACACCGGGTGCCACGGCTGATAGCGAGTGGTCGGTAAAGAAACTGAACATTCCGCCGTTTGACGCAACGACGACATCCGTGCCGGGGTTTCTTCCGGGCGAACGGCTGACGAACTCGGCATTCGCTATGTAATTTGTGATTTGCGCATTTGCGCCGAGTGCTCCGAAGGTCAAAGCTCCGACTAGTGGGGCAGGATTGATCGTGCAGGCGGGACATCCGATCCGGACGGAACAGTACGCAGCCAAACCGCCGCCAAGCGAGTGGCCCGCAAGAACCAGTTTTGAACCCTCGGTGCTGAATACGGCCCTCGCCCAACGCAGCGCCTCGTTGTATTGCGGAGGTAATCCGCCCGTCGCCTGAGCCAGGTCTACCACGGCGTCGAGAGGCGAATCGGTCCCCGCAAAAGCGAGGACGACCAATTCATCGTTGTCTTCCGGCGCCGCGATGATCCCCTTGAATCCCGAGAAACGATTTGCCCTGTGTTCGCGGATGCCCCATACGGAATTATCGGGAAACCGATAGCGTTCGTCCTCGACTCCATCATATGCGATCTCAGAGACACCTTTTGTTTGTCCAACATCCATTGCCGGCATAATTTCCTCCTGCTGTTGACGAAAATCAGATTTGGTTTGAGGACCAATCTAAACGAATTGCATTTCGGAATCAATATTTTTCGGGTTGGGCAATAAAATCGTAAACCTCCGGAAGCTAGCTTGAAATCTTCCAATTGACATGAACGGCAGGGAAGTCGAAAATTGATGAAATCTATGAAACTGGCCGTTTCAGGATCACACCAAACCGGGAAGACAACGTTGATCGGGGACCTGGCCGACTCTCTTCCTTTGTTCAACCCCGTCAACGAACCCTATTACCAGCTTCTGGAAGACGGGCACATTTTTTCGGAGATGCCCGGCCGCGAAGACTTCGAACTCCAGCTCGAGCGCTCGATAAAGTCCCTGTCGGAGAGCTCGGGAAACTTGCTTTTTGACCGTTGCCCATACGACATAATAGCTTACCTGCTCACTCTCGAAGGGTCGCCGGTTTTTGACCAGGGCAAATGGCTTAAAATGGTTGAAGGCGCCATACAGTGCGTTGATCTGGTCATCTTTGTTCCAATTGAAGATCGCGATCGAGTGCCCGTTCCGGCTTCGGAGTATGCGGGCCTGAGACGCCGCGTTGATCGCGAACTCAGGGAGATCGTGCTTGAGGACCGTTTCGACTTCGGCGTCCCTGCGATAGAAGTAACGGGATCAACTAAGGAACGCGTCCGCCAGGTACTGGAGGCCGCGCAATTGAAGTAGTCAGGCTCTGAGGTTCGGGCATTTGGGAGCTTATATGAATAAAGAAAAGATGTTTGAGAGTGCTTCGGCGTATCAAGACGATATTCTTGCGTTGCCGGTAATTGATCTTAACGCCGCGTCAAATTGGTATTGCAAGCATTTTGGAATGGTCGAGGTTGAGCGGTCGGAAGCACCGGTCCCCACGGTCGTACTTGAACGCGACGGTGTTCGAATCGGATTCGCGCTAAATGGCGGGGATGCTTCGCAGGACGGTGCGGCGTTCGCCGTGTCGGATATTCGGGCGATTCGAGATGAGCTGGAATCAAATGGCGTCAAGATCGGCAACTGGCGGATCGACGAACGCGATGGAAAGAAGTACCAGGTATTTTTTGTCGTCGCACCAGACGGACTTTGCTACTACTTTCATCAACTTCTTTCGGAGTAGAAGCAGAAACCGCCGAGATAATCCTCTTTCCCAAGTAAGGATCATCAAATGAATGAATCAAATACGGCCGCTGAACTCAGCCGCAATTGTTTGCCGGCCCTAAATCTCCAAATACGTTCTCGCTTCCCAGATCTCGGGAAAAAACTTTTTCGATAGAGTGGTCCTCAGGTATCCGGCCCCTTCGGAACCTCCCGTGCCGCGTTTCATTCCGAGCATCCGCTCTACCATCAGGACATGGTGACCGCGCCAAAGCGCGATTTGTTCGTCGTGCTCGACGAGCAGGTCCTGCATAATAAACAGCTCCGGGTGAGCTTCGGGTCTCTCAAGGATTTTTACAATTGATTCCATCCGGCCCGCGCGATCGTTGACTTCAAAGCCCTCGCGTTCAAGCAATGCCCAAAATGCGTCGCCCAGGGTTGGAGATTCAAACCTTTTCTTTAGTCGGCCGTGCGCAAAATCGTCAAACTCAAAAAAGTCGAGGATCTTCCTGTCCTTGCATCCCGATACAAACTCGAGCTCGCGGAACTGCATCGACTGAAAGCCGCTCGCCGGATTCAGCTTGTCGCGAAACTCCAGAAACCCGATCTGTGCCATCGATTCGAGGATATGGATCTGCGAGACCATTATCCTTTCGATCGAGGTCGCGGCCTTAAGCGAATGATTGACGCGGAATTTGCGTCCTTCGCCGAGCCAGTTGATGGTGGCATCGATTTCGTGAAGTACCTGTTTAAACCAAAGCTCGTAGGTCTGGTGAATGATTATAAACAATAGTTCGTCATGGCTTGTCGGATCCGAAAGCGTCTCCTGGAGTTTTGTCAGCTCCTCGACCTTCAGGTATTGGTTATACGAGAGTTTTGGATTCTTACCGTATTCTTCCATTAAATTATTCTAAGTCGTCGGTTTGTTGGATGCCCTATCGCTCTCAACAGCCGAAGTTTTCGAGTGGCCGGTAGCTTATTGGTCTCTCTGCGAACTATTACGGAGGAGCGCAACTTAAATTGCATTGCAGTTTTTCAAATCTTGATGTTCTCCGAAATCTGCCCCGACATTCCCTGTGTCTTCATTATCGCTTTGCGAAAAGCTGGTAATCGAAACGAGGAAAGGGTGACCGTGAATCATGATAAAGGAACGCACATAATTTTCATCGAAATAAACGGATCGTGACCATGATCATAGATATATTTTGGAGTGTCAATCTGCTCGGCAAAACGCATGAAAACAAAAAAACCTTGACAAGGACTAAGCGATTGGTTAAATTTCCCGTCAATCTGTCAATAAAACTACTCAACAGACGTTAACCCCCAAAAATCTTGCGTTTTAAGATTTGTTACTTATTCTGAAATGAGTGAAAGCACATTTCTCGTGTTCTGTGTTTCCCTGGCTTGTTTTTGTTTGCGCAAACCGGCAGATGTGCGCCGGTTTCGGTTTGAGGAACGATTGCGGAATCCCGCGTCAATTCACTGAGGTTTGTAGGAGGAATTACTAAGTTATGTCTAAAGAAATGGGCACGGTTAAATGGTTTAACAACGCAAAAGGCTACGGTTTTATAGAGCAAAATGGCGAACAGGATATCTTTGTTCACTACAGTGCGATAACCGGCGAGGGCTACAAGACTTTGATCCAGGGACAAGAAGTCGAGTTCGAAGTGACAAACGGACCGAAGGGTCCGCAGGCGGAAAACGTTATGAAGGTTTAGTGTCCGAAAAAGATTATTGGAACGGGCCGCCCGGAAGGGCGGCTTTTTTCATTATGGAGCGATAAGAACCGACAAGTGGGAACTGAAAACGGGTAATTGGTCGATATAAAATGAACAGTGACTTAGTAGATTTCTTCGCCTTTCGCCTTTAAACGGCGTCGCCAGAGTTCGCGGTACGAGGTGTATCTCGAGATGAGGTTGTTGAGCTTGTAGCGTTGTGCGAAAGACAAATTCCGGTTGCCATTCAAACGATTCGAGCGGGCTTCAAGCGCGGCACGTGCCTGGTGGGGTGCCTTTTTTGAGCCGTTGTTAAAGAATATGTCGAACTCGATCTTGAGTTTGCGAATGTCTTCCTCAAGCCGTTCGATTTGTTCATCAATTTCGACAACCTGATCGGAAAGTGTCTGCGAGCGCCGTGTAATTGAGTTGTTTAAATATGCCATAGGTAGGAAGGGTCCATTGGAACCCTACTATTAATAAATTTCGAATCGGCCAATATTCCGTTTTTTTCTCGACTTCCATGTGGAATAATAAATAAGTACTTAACGATCGAATTGATTTATGGACAATGTAGCCGATAAGACCACAGTACTTCGCAATCTCCCGGGCATCGATACCCTGTTGCGAAGCGAAGTCTCAGCCCGTCTTTTGGGTGCCGTGGGAAGCAAGCATCTGACAGGTTTAGCGCGACTTGTGACCGATTCGTTGAGGCTGGAGATCGAGGAGGAGATCGGGTCCGGCAGGGACATAAACCCCGATTCATACTCGGCTGAAAACCTTTTGAAAGAAGCCGAGATCCGGCTTGAAAACGCATGGACCCAGGAACAAAACACAAGCCTTCAGCATGTGATAAATGCGAGCGGGGTCATTGTTCATACAAACCTCGGCAGGGCACCACTTTCAGAGGCCGCCCGGAAGGCAATGTTTGAAGAGGCGACCCGTTACTGCAACCTTGAATACAATATCGAAACCGGGAAAAGAGGTAAACGAGGCGCCCGAGCCGAACATCTTCTTGCCGACATCACCGGAGCCGAAAGCGCCCTGATCGTGAATAACTGTGCCGCTGCGTGCGTGCTTGTTCTGACCGCGCTGGCGAAAGGGGGGGAATCGATCATCTCAAGGGGCGAACTCGTCGAGATCGGGGGCGATTTCAGGGTGCCCGACGTGATGAAAGAATCGGGGACCGTTCTCGTCGAGGTCGGTACGACAAACAAGACGAAGGCGGCAGATTACGAGCACGCCGTCACTGAAAACACACGCCTGATAACACGTGTCCACCCTTCAAACTACCGTATCGTCGGTTTTACAGCCAAGCCAACGGTAGCAGATCTCGCCGCCGTCGCGCATCGAAACGGAATCCTGCTCTATGAAGACGCCGGTTCGGGGGCGATTGCGGATATGTCGCAATATGGCTTGACGGACGAACCCGTTATCGGGGATTCGATAAGGGACGGGGCGGATGTGGTCACATTTAGCGGAGACAAGCTTATTGGAGGAATTCAATCGGGCTTGATTGTCGGTCGCGGCGAAGTGATCGAGCAGATCCGTAAGCACCCCCTTTACCGGGCGTTGCGGGTCAGCAAACTGGTTTACGCGGTCCTCGAAGCGACTCTTGAGTCTTTTCGCAGGGGCGAAGCTGTGAGCGAAGTCCCGGTATTGCGAATGCTCTCTATGTCGAAGGCCGAGCTAAAAGACCGCACGTGGCATTTTGCACACAAGTTGCGTGAACGAATCGGCGAGAATAGCCACCTGAAATTCGAGATTGGAGAAGGAAATTCCGTTGTTGGCGGCGGATCGGCGCCGGCAATCCAGCCGAGGACGATCCTCGTGGCGCTGAGCCACCCAGGAATTTCTGCATCCGGGATCGAGGAAAGGCTTCGTTGCTCGAAGCCCCCCGTTATCAGCCGTATTTTTAACGAACGCGTCGCGATAGATCTGCGGACCGTGCTTCCCGATGAAGAAGAAGCCCTCGTCGGCGCGGTGGCGGCACTTGATGAGGTCATGGGCTGAAACGATTCCGGCGCCGGGATAACTTTCAATTCGTATAGATCTCGACGCCGCCTTCCGATTTAACCCCGATGCGGCCTTCGCTCTCGGCGTAGTCCAAATGCGCCACCGATTCCGAGATCGCCAGAAACTCATGAACATCCTGACCGATCGCGTCGGGGAAGACCCGTTTTGCAACTTCCCAGGCGGTCGTTCCGCCTTTCGAAAGACCCCCGACTATTATCCGTTGTCTCTCGTCGATCGCCCTGATGTAGCGGTTGTAGATCTCCTCGTAATCGTAGATAGGTTCGCCATGTCCGCCGTAAACCTTGGTTGGTGCAATTTCTCTCAGCCTCCGAAGGCTAGCCAGATAGTTGCTCAGGGATTTGAATCGCCGATGCGGCTCGATGGGATCAGTCGATATAACGGGGTTTGGGGTAATCCGCTTAAGGACGCAGTCTCCACAGATCAGGGTACGATCTGCCTCGCGCAGGAAAGAGCATGACCCGGGCGTATGACCGGGCGTGTGCAGAACCTTGAGTACGCCGTCGTCGAAGATCAACTCATCTTCATCTTTTAGACTCGAAAACTCGGATCCTGCCAGTGAATCGGTCAAAAGGCTGACTTTTTCATAGGTCCTCCTGAGCTTTTCGACGACTTCACGAGGCACCCCGGCACGAAACATCAATGCGTTTTGGCCGTCGTCGGCGAGCCTTCCGAACAAATGCCCCGTCTCCCAGACATGGACAAAGATCTCCGCATTCTTCGCGCCGTCGCGCACCCGTTTGGCGAGGCCGCAATGATCTTCATGTGCATGGGTCAGGACGATTCTTTGGACGTCACTGATATCGATGCCGTTGTTGCGAAGTTTCTTTTCAAGTACCAGGGCCGCATCATCGGTCTTTGGCCCTACGTCGATCAGAGTCAGCGGATCCGATTTGATGAGGTAAATATTGACGTCACCGACATAAAAAGGCGTCGGAAGAGAAAGAGGAATTATCTTCATAAATCATAAAACCAATAGCACGAAATTGCTTCCGGGCGAAACGTACTGCCGCCGAAACCGTTCAAAAGATGTCGCTATGCGGACGTGTCGCCAGGGTTCGGTTTCTACCGGTTTCAAAAGGGCCGGGCAAATAACAGGCTGCAAATCTTCGCTTAACTCAAAAGCGTAGATTACCTCCGAGAAATAAAGTAGATCACCTCCGAGAAATAAAAATGAGCAAAAAGTACAAGTTTTGCTTGCGTTTACGGCTTTTAAGCGAGTAAAATTCGTCAGTAATATAAGCAATTCACACAACGCTGACGGTCAGCGTCGAAGAGTCTTTTCTCAGGTTCTGCATCCGCAAGTGATAAATGCGGGGATTGCCTTTCGACTAGACTTTTTTGGAGAACATGAGAAATGCACTAACAGGAGTATAAGCAATGAAAGCGTTTTCTTCCCGATTTTCGGCCATTTTTTTAGTGACACTCGTCGTTGCAATGATGGGTGCTTTTAGCTCGGGCGTGCAAGGACAGGCACAAGCGAGTTCTGCAGATCTTGTTGGTACCGTGGTTGACCAAACCGGCGCGGTAATTCCCGGCACCACGGTAACCGTTAAGAATTCCGCCACCGGCATCGGCCGGAGCGCGATCACGAATTCGAGCGGAGAATATCAGTTCATCGGTTTGCCGCCAGGTAAATATCAGGTAACAGCCGAAGCGGCCACCTTCAAGACGATTGTCATCGATGACGTCGTATTAACCGTTGGCCAACGGGCTGAATTAAAGATACCGCTCGAAGTCGGCGGACAAGACGTGACGGTAAACGTAAACGTCTCGGAGGTTGAGCTGGTGGAAACCACAAGTTCGACCGTGTCCAACACGATCAATCAACAGTCGATTGAGAATCTTCCGATCAACGAAAGAAGCGCAACCGGTTTTGCTTTGACGCTTTCGACAATCGGCAGAGATAACGGCCGCCCGATCGGACCCGCTCCGACTTCCGGCTTGAACGTCGGTGGACAAAGGGGACGCTCAACGCTTGTTCAGGTCGACGGCGCTGATTTTACAGATAACTCCGTAAATGCCGCCCGCACGACCGTCAGCCAGGAAGCGGTACAGGAATACCAGGTAGCAACCAACTCATATGCGCCCGAATTCGGACGTGCGACCGGGGGAATCGTAAATGTCGTCACGAAACGCGGCGGAAATGATTTTAACGGAAATGTATTCGGTTTTCTCCGCGACAAGAGTATTCAGGCAAGGAATCCGTTTTCGCCCGGAGCCAAGCCCGACTTCCGCAGAACGCAATGGGGCGGAACATTCGGCGGCCCGATAAAAAGGGACAGGACCCACTTCTTCCTTTCGTTCGAGCGCCGGGACAGAGACGAGACAGGATTTTTTACGAGCGATCCGGCGAGAGGCTTGGGTGCTTCCGCGACGATTCCGGTGATTCCGGGATTGAATCCGTTCGCACGCACCTTTACAAACCTGACGGCCGCACAAGCGGCGGTGATTAACCAGCTTGTCGCTAGCGGCAATCCGGCTTTGATCTGCGGCGCCCGCGCCTATGCATTTTTTGCATCTAGCGGGGGAACGACCGCCCTCACCGGCAGCAACCCCTTGCTGAGTCCCAACGATGGCAGCGGTTGTCCCGCAATCACTCCGATTCTGCCAGGTTTAATCGGTCCAAGATTTATTCTTTCGGGCGCTCCGGTTCCGTCGTCGACGATGGGTACGAATGGATTGCCTATTGCGTTCCGGCCGCTCAATCTCCTGGACAAGGAGTTCCCGGTTACAGAGAACACGAATTTCTTCTCGGCCCGCGCCGACCACAGCATAAACAACGACAATCAGCTTACGTTCAGGTTTGGCTACAACACAAACGATGTCACCGGCATTCAGGTTGAGTCTCAAAACCAGTCGCTCGGGCAAAACGATGTCTCAAGAACCGGTGTGCAGGACCTGACCGACTACTCTTTTGGCGCGCAGCTGACATCCATTTTGAGTCCGAATTGGGCGAACGAATTCAAGTTCAGCTTCGGACGCAGGGAAACGACGTTCCGTTCAGAGAATGGCGAAGCCGTGGCTTTTAACATTTCGGGTACAGCCTTTATCGGCAGGGAACTCTTCTCGCCGGTGGTGCGCTCGGAGAATCGGTATCAGTTTGCCGATAACATCAATTGGGTTGCCGGCGATCATATATTCAAGTTCGGAGGAGATGTTAACTACATCAGCATCCCGAGCTTTATTTTTGAGCTGAACTTTGCCGGTCTGTTCAATTTTGGTCCATTTGATGCGAGCAACCTGAACCCTGCGTTCGCCGGGCTGCCCGCGTTCACCCCCGTGCAGGCTTACGGGCTTGGACTGCCCTCGACCTATATCCAGGGCTTCGGCGATCCTACTGGAAACATGACCAACAAGCCGATCGCGTTTTTCGCCCAGGACACATGGAAGGTTCGGCCGAACTTCACGTTCAACTACGGCATTCGGTACGACGCTGAGTTTACAAGGCAGATTCCGCCGGTTGGGTTTAACGATCCGCTGTCAGGAATCAATCTTTCGGCGGCTGATATACTCGCCGCCCAGGATGCGGTCAACGTCCAGCAGGGTATTCCGAGAGATCTCAATAACTGGGCTCCCCGCGTCGGATTTGCCTACGATTTGAACAATGACGGTAAAACGGTAATCCGGGGCGCGATCGGTTTATTCTTTGATCATCCGCTTCTGGCAATCGCGACAAACTCGGATATTGGCGACGCCGCACAACAGCAGCAGGCGGTGCTAACAGCGGGCAGTCCTTCGCCGACCGCTTTGCTGAATGCTTCGCAGGTCTTTCATGGATCGGTCTGCGTCCCCGGTTCGACGACGAATCCTTATTGCAACTCGATAGGCAATCCGCCAACGCCTGGCGTGGCGGCAAGTGCCAACTATCAATTCGGCAGACAGCGTTTTGACGACCAGACGTTCCCCGGTTTCGGAACAGTCTTGCCGTTTACGCTTCCTATCGCGAAGGATTTTCAATATGCCTCCGCGATCCAGGGCAACTTTACGGTTGAGCGTAAACTGACTGAAGACATGGCGTTGAAGGTGGGATACATCCATGTGGGTGCACGTCACTTGCCACACCCGACCGATCTAAACACTCCGAATGTCGCAAATCAGATTGCAAACTTTGTTCGTTGTTTCGGCGTTCAGCCAACGAATACCCAGGCGGTTTCGACGGTTAATCCGGCAGCCTGTAATGCTCCGGGTGTATGGGTAAATGTCATTCCGGGCATTATTTCGTTTAATACGACAACGGGTGTAGGCGTCATCTCCCCGGCGGTTGCAAACTTCTTCCGGCCTAACGCTCCGAACTATTTCCTCGCGCAGGCGTTGTCGGGCGGAGCTGTTACCCCGGCTGTATTGAATGCCGCACTCGCTGGCTCAAACACATTGCGGAGTCCGGGTGTCGTTTCGCCGTTTGGC